>CAJXKU010000036.1 GCA_913055945.1 uncultured Lentisphaerota bacterium
GAGGGGACACACACCCCATCCGGCACATGCCCTTATTTACGATTCGGGCACCTTCCGGACAGGTGCCCGAATCGTAAATTGTTCATAATGATGCGCTTATTGCCTTAGAGGATTTGTATATTTGTTTGTCTGTCGTTGTTTGCGGAAAAGATATTCTCTGCATGCGTTATGGTGCTCCGGCGCATGCAAGAGCAAGCGGCAATGGATCACAGGAATGCAGGGTCACAGAACGTTCCAGGTGAGCCGGTCACAGCAGCCAGAATCCGGTTATTTTATCCGCCCGTTATACGGTTCGATACTATAGTAGTTCAGGCCGTAACAGCTGGGGCCATAGGCAACCGTCAAAGCTTGACGGCGCAAAAACATCCCCCGTCTCCACGACGCCGAACAGGCGTTGCGTGCCCTACATCCGGAACTCAAGCGCATCCCCTGCTTCTGGTAACAAGCTGGATGCCTGCTCATGCGTACGGCTTGTCAGCGCAGGGCGTCAGTTTGCAGTTGATCGACCAAGTCGCAGGATTCCGACCCTCATAAAGTGTCGGGGGCGATCTTCGGAGTGTTCCCGCTCGCCGCAGGGGCATCGGGCCAGGCCGCCGAGACTCCGAGAGATGTTGTACATCAGGTTACCGATCGGCAACGCCGCTCTCTGGAGTGCGGTGGCCTGGTGCCGCCCTGGTACGCCGCCCCCTGGGGCGGCGACATTTTCTGCGACATGGTGGGCTGAACCGGGCCGTTGGCCCTCGATTATACAACTACGCAAGAGTCTTCAAAGTTTGTCCGGCGGTCAGGGCTCGGTATCTAAAGCGAGGTAACGAGAACGGTTATTCTTCGGTCTCGGCGGACGCTTCCGCTGTGGCTTCGACTGAAGGCGGGGGCGCCTCTGATTCTGATGCTGCTTCTGCGGCTTCTTCGTCTGCTGTTCCCTGACGTTCGCCTATTGCCAGGCGTGCTTCTTCCGTGGAAAGGTTTTCGCGGATCCGTTGCAGGATACGCTCTTCCAGATCCGGGCTGTCCTGGATCGCTTGTTTTGTCTGCTCGCGGCCTTGGCCGATCTGCTCACCGTCGAAAGAGAACCAGGAGCCGCGTTTTTCGATCAGTTTCATTTCCAGTGCGACGTCGAGAATGGAGCCGGCTCTGGAAATACCGCGTCCGTACATGATGTCGAATTCGGCCACTTTGAACGGCGCAGCGAGTTTGTTCTTAACGATTTTTGCTTTGACGCGGTTTCCGAGGGCCTCTCCGGATGCTGCCTTGATGGTGGAGGTTCGGCGAACTTCGATACGTACCGAGGAATAGAATTTCAGCGCCCGCCCGCCGGGCGTTGTTTCGGGGCTGCCGAACATGACCCCTACTTTTTCACGCATCTGGTTTGTAAAGACCATGGCGGTGCGACTTCGACTGATAACACCTGTGAGTTTCCGGAGCGCCTGGGACATCAGGCGGGCTTGTAAGCCCACATGACTGTCACCCATCTGCCCTTCGATTTCTGCGCGTGGCACAAGAGCAGCTACTGAGTCAACGACGAGCACGTCGATAGCGTTACTTCGAACAAGTGTCTCGGCGATGTTGAGCGCATCTTCGCCGCAGTCAGGTTGGGACACAAGCAGGTCCGTGGTGTTGACGCCGATTAATTCGGCGTAGTGGGGATCAAGGGCGTTTTCTGTGTCGATGAATGCGCAGACGCCGTTGGCTTTTTGCGCGTTTGCGATGACGTGGAGGCAGACCGAGGTTTTGCCGGAGGCCTCAGGCCCGTACACTTCTGTAACGCGTCCCCGGGGAACACCGCCGATGCCGAGCGCAATGTCCATGGACAGCGCGCCGGTACTGATGGTGGGCACATCGGTATGCGAGGTGTCACCCAGTTTACGGACAGTGCCTTCGCCGTATTCTTTGTCGATCTGTTTCAACGCGACGTCGAGATTTTTTTCCTGCGAATCAGCGTTCTTCGTCTCTTTCTTGGCCATTTGGTACCTCCGTGCGGTGTTCAGGGCAATCGTTTTCAGCGCGAGTAGTTTCTGCAAGTATTTTCAGTTATATAATAGCCTTCAGCCTGCCTGCGTCAACCTTCCGACACATATTCGATGAGCTTGCGGTTTATCCCGCTGTGGGTTCGATCTGCGCAAAGCCGGTATAGGGTTGCAGGACCTCGGGTACGTCCACGGTGCCGTCTGAACGTTGGTTGTTCTCCATGATTGCACACGCCAGTCGATCTGTGACACCGGTTGCGGAAATGGTGTGGACAAAATCGCGACGTTTGTCTGTTTCCTGGTAGCGGATATTCAAGCGCCTTGCCTGAAAATCAGTCAGGTTTGTGTTGGAAGTTACTTCCCGATATCCGCCGTGACCGGGGAACCATGCTTCTATGTCGTATTTTTTGTACCCGGGTGCTCCCAGGTCACCCACGCAGACATTGACGACTCGGTAGGGGATGCGCAGTTGCTGCATAATCTCTTCTTCGTTTTTCTGACAGAATTGGTGGTATTCTTCAGACTGTTCGGGGTGGCACAGAACGATCTGTTCAACTTTATGAAACTGGTGAACTCTGAAAATACCGCGGGTTGCTTTTCCGTGACTTCCCGCCTCCGTGCGGAAGCAGGGACTGAACGCAGAGTAGCATACCGGGAGGCTCTCACTGGACAGCGTTTCGTCCGCGTGGAAGCCGATCAGCGTCTGTTCAGAGGTTCCGATCAGGCTGAGATCTTCGTTTTCCAACTTATATGTTTCCTCGGCGAAAAAAGGCAGGTAACCGCTTCCGTAAAGGGTTCGTTCTTTGGCGAGGCAGGGGGTTATGCATTGCGTGAATCCGTGTTTTGTCAACTGCTGCTGTCCCCAGAAAAAGAGGGCATTAGCAAGGGCTGCCCCTTTGCCCACCCAGTAGTAGAAGCCTGCTTGGGCCACTTTACTGCCCCGTGCAGTATCGATGATCCCGGTAAGCTGCCCCAGTTCATCGTGCTCCCGAGGGGTGAAATCAAACGGTTGACGTTCGCCTGTCCAGGCACGAACTTCCACGTTCTCGTCGTCATCTTCGCCGGGTGGAACGTCGGGAGCGGGAAAATTCGGGACCCAAGCTAATGTTTCCGTTACTTCATTCTTTAACTGCTCCGCTTTTTTTTCTTTTTCGCCGATGCTTTTCTTCAGTTCTTTCACCTTCCGGCGTACCTCGGTGTCCTCGCCCGCCTGTTTACTCAAGCGGTTACGCTCACCGCGCATTGATTCAATTTCCTGCAACAATGAAAGATACTGTTGATCCTTCTGATGAAGGTCGTCGATATCAACTTCAATGCTTCGTTTTCTGCAATTGTCTTTTACCAGTTCCGGGTTTTTGCGAAGTATTCTGATATCAATCATAGGTCTATCCTTCCTGTTGAATGCGTTGATATTCAAGTGCGAAGGGCAAGAGGGGCGAATGCGAAAATACAGAACTTTGAATCCTGCTTTTGGTTTTGGTTTTATGCGTTTCGAACTGTTGCAATCTGGCGGTCCGAAGTTTCTATAAAATCTTTAAGTTGCTGTATATGCGCATCCAGGCTTTCTCGTTGCCGTAATTCATTTATACCTTCGTGAAGAGTGTTCGCCGATCGGAACAGCGTACGGAATGCCGTGTGGATATTCTGAATCTGTTCTTTGGTAAAGCCGTTGCGTTGCAGCCCGATCTTATTAATACTGACCAGGCGGGCAGGGTTGCCGTCGGCAAGACAGAACGGGGGAATATCCTGAACCGCTTTGCTCATGGCACTCAACATCACATAGCTGCCGATACGGGCGAACTGGTGAACGCCGCACATCCCTCCGATGACAGCTGAGTCGCCGACGTCCACATGGCCTGCAAAATTCGTGCTGTTACTTACAATTACACGGTTGCCGATTCTGCAGTCATGGGCAATATGGCAATAAGCAAGAAGCGAGCAGTGGTCGCCCACGCTGGTTATACTGCCCTGTTTTGTGGGTTGATGGACGGTGACATACTCGCGAATGGTCGTATTGTCCCCGATCGTTACGGGCATACTGCCGCCTTCGTATTTCAAGTCCTGCGTGCGTTTGCCGATACACGCGAAGGGAAAAATTTCGCAGTTCTTACCTAAAGTGGTGGGACCGTCAATCACAACATGAGAGTGTAAGATTGTACCTGCCCCGAGGCGTACATTGCCGCCTATGTAGCACTGGGGACCAATGACGCATCCGTCTTCGAGCTCTGCTGAAGGCTCTACGGTGGCAGTGGCATGTATTTCGTGGTTCATTCCGTACGTATGGCTCCCGCTTTTCCGCGTGTGTTGTGCATCGAAGAGAGCGTCTGCAACAGGTTTCGTACTGTCCACATAACTGCTATTGCTCTTGATCAATGATGGCGAATTTCATTGACACTGAGCTCGTGTTTTGTGAGCCGACGGAGAGATTACCGTCCGCTCTGCCGTAACGTCCACGGGCGGATATCTTCATGTCAACCTGTAACTGATCGCCCGGAACTACCGGATGATAAAAATGCGCTTCGCTTATTGACATAAAGTAAACGAGTTTCTTATCATTCTGTTCTTGCGTAAGCGCGAATGCACACCCGGCCTGGGCGGCGATCTCACATTGAATGAAAGGTGGCAGTGTAGGCTCAGGCGTGCCCTGGAACAGAGGTTCGCCGCCGGTTACATTCTTAAGGCCTACTATACGATTGTTCTCCTGATCCATATGCAGGATTCGATCTATCAGCAGAAACGGGTACCGGTGGGGGATGGCCTGCATAATTGAATTGATATCTTTCTGCTGATCCTGATCTTCAAAAGATGCCATGGTCGGCGAGGCGTATTCTACGCCGCGCGAAACGTACTGCAGCTCCGTCCGAGGCTGGAGTGAAAGTTCCAGGTCGCCTTGACATGCAGTCGTGCCGTTCACCTCGACTTTGGCGTGGAAAAGTTCTTCCTGCGCATCGTCCTGTTCTGCTTGTACAACCATGAAGTCTCCGGGAGTTACGGGGGTGCGGAACTTCATGTTCCGAAGGGATCGAATAACGGGCATATATTCAGACAGATCAGCTTGTTTCATACGCATCAATAAGGCGCTCCCTACTTGAGATATGGCAGACACCTGCAGTACGCCGGGCATTATGGGATTGTCGGGAAAGTGTCCCTGAAAATACGGTTCATTCATTGAAACTGCCTTCACTCCCGCCGCTTTCCCGGTCTCGGGATCAAGTGAAAGACGGTCTACCATTAACAGGGGGGAGGTTTGAGGGATATAGGCTCCAAGTTTACTGTATGGAACGACTTCCTCCATAATGGATCTCCTTTCAACAATAGCCTTTTGTCGTTCTGGCGTCTTCTTCCGAAGATCAGGAGCTTTTTCGGGCAGCCGGCTTACGGGGCGTCTCTGTGTGAGCGTTGCTCATCATTCGGTTGCGAAGACAGGATCCGGCTGCAGTCGTGGTTCGTCTTTCTCTGTTTGACGAGCCATTCGTCGATAAAGATCTGCTTTCTTCGTGGATTTCGGAACTTGTCCTTCACCTGTACGATAAAGCTTGTCCAGTTTTCTCATAGCTCGCACATTTCCGTTGCGAGCGGCTTTACGATACCATTCTAAAGCTTTTTGCGTATCCTGCGTTCCGCCGATTCCTTTGTGGAAAAAATGTCCCACATTGTATTGCGCCGGGGCATACCCGGCGGACGCCGCTTTCTTGAACCACTTGCGCGCTTTTTTGGTGCTCTTTTCAACGCCTAATCCTTGTGCATAAGCGGCTCCCAGATTCATCTGCCCCAGTTGATCCCCCTGTTCTGCTGCCCGCCGGTAATACTCACATGCTTTGGAAATATCCTGTTGTACCGCTTTTCCGCGCAGGTGAAGGTTGCCGAGAGCGACGAAGGCGGGCGGATGTTTTTGTGCTGCGGCTTTTTTGTACCACCTCACGGCTTTTTGCAGGTTTTTTTCTACACCGTGCCCTTTTTCGTGACAATATCCCAGTTTCGTCTGAGCTTCAGCATAGCCCTGCTGGGCCGCCAAATGCAGCAGATTGATCATTTCAGTGGTGTTTTTACGAACACCTCTGCCTTTGCGATACAGTTCTGCAAGTTTTGTTTGGGCCGGGGCATGGCCTTCGGACGCCGCATCGCGCAGATAGGGGATCGCCTTTTGCAGCGAATTATCCGTGTCGGCTTGTCGAAGGTAACATTGAGCGGTCTTGTATTTTGCTTTTGTATGTCCCTGGTCGGCCGCTTGGCGAAAGTAAGACAGAGCCTTGTTGTATTGGTCTTTTTTGAAAAGGGTCAATCCAGCGTTCAGCTGGGCTTGCAACAGGCCCTGCTCTGCGGCTTTGTCGTACCAATGCAGGGCTTTCGTGCGGTCCTGCGGTCCACCTCGTCCCAGGTCGTAACAGAGGGCGAGATTGAACATTGCTTCAACTGAACCGTTTTCTGCTGCTTTACGGAACCAGCTAAAGGCTTGCTGGTAGTCTTTACTGAGAGGGCCCTCCCCTTTGTAAAACATCAGGCCGCAACTCAGCTGGGCCGTGGCAACCCCGTTTTGAGCCTTTCGGAAAAGCTTTTTTACGCGGGGATTGGAGGTGTCCGGAAGGGAGGTTGTTGCAGAGTTTCCGGAAAAAGTGTTATGAACTGCGGTGCAACCGTGAAGCAGGACCAGAGAAGATAGAGCAAGTAACAGCTGCTGGCCATTGAGCGCGCGGGTCATGAATGTTATTTCCCGTAACTTTTTCCGCCGAGTGGCTTTGACAACCCGGGGGTTCAATCGGAAGCGGTGCTCATATCCCTAAAAGGTTCGAGCGTCCAGAGGGGCTGTTAGACGTTTTCTGCAGTGCTGTGACGAGATACTACTTTCGACTTTCGCGAAGAAGATTTTTCAGGTGTATCACTCCGCGGTGTTTTCTGGCTCCCGTTGTTCACTTGTTTCTACGTCAGTTTTTTGGTTCTGCGTCGGCGTCTCAGCGGTTTCTTCGGTTTCCATCGGTTCCGTCACTAATTCAATCAAGGCCATTTCGGTGCCGTCACCCGTGCGGGGACCCATTTTATACATCCGTGTATAGCCACCTGGACGTCCGTTGAATTGAGGGGCCAGTTCTTCGAAGAGGTAATTGGCCGTGTCTTTACAGCGCAGCCGGGAGATGGCCTGTCTCCGGCAGTGCAACGTCCCGCGCTTCGCCAAGGTGATCATTTTTTCGGTGAGACGGCGCGCTTCTTTTGCTTTCGTCAAGCTGGTCTCAATCCGACCACTGTTGATCAGGCTGCAGGCGAGATTTGCCAGCATGGCTTTACGGTGTTCGCTGTTGCGACGTACTTTAAAGGTGTACTTGCGGTGACGCATTAGCTCAGTCCCTATGTTCTACGATTTATTTTCGAGTTGTTCGTGCATAGCCTGACGCACTTCTTCAGAGAGATCCATGCCAAGTTGAAGGTCGAGTTCACTCAATCTGGCACGGATTTCTTCGAGTGATTTTTTCCCGAAGTTGCGCAGCTTAAGCAATTCGCTTCGGTTTTTCTCCACGAGTTGGCCGACGACCTGGATGCCGGCATTTTTTAAACAGTTCTTCCCTCGCACTGAGAGCTCGATATCATCAAGCGGTGTGAGGAGACGTTTCAGGGATTCTTCCTGCTCGGAGGTCAGGTTTTGAGAGATCGCCGGGGCGTTTCCGTTGGCCTGGGGATGTTGTCCAGTTGCCAATACGGAGACATGGTCCGAAAGGATCCTGGCAGCCTGGTAGAAGGCCTCTTGCGGGTCCAGGCGGCCGTCTGTCCAGACTTCCATTTCCATGCGGTCAAGATCGGTACGTTGCCCCACCCGGCAGGAATGGATTTCATAGCGGGCGCGTTGAACGGGACTGGCCATGCAGTCGACGGGAATTACGCCGATGGGTTGGTCCGGTTTTTTGTTCATTTCAGCGGGGCGATAGCCGCGTGCTTTGTCAATTTCAATTTCCATGCGAAGATCGCGGTCTTTGTCAAGTGTGCATATATGTAAGTCGGGATTCAGAACGGTGGTTACGCCATCTTCGTTAATATTTGCCGCTGTGACGTCTCCCGCTTTTTGAGCGCGGAGTTCCAAGGTGCGCGGCAGTTCGCCATCGCATTGAAGCTTCAGGTTTTTTATGTTTAGAATGATTTCGGTGACGTCTTCGATAACGTCATCCAGGGAGCTGAATTCGTGGGAAACTCCGTCAATGCGGATAGAGGAAACAGCGACTCCTTCCAGGGAGCTGAGAAGAACCCGGCGCAGGGCGTTTCCGAGCGTGTGGCCAAACCCTTTTTCCCATGGCTCTGTGATTATTTTTGCATACGTTTCTGTGGCGGTTTCTTCTTCCAGAGAAATCCCGTCGGGCATAGTAAAGTCTTCTAATGCCGGCATTCTGTTATCCCCTTGTTTCTGAATATTACAATCGTTCTGGTTTGCACGGGCACTCCCATCGCAGGTACACGTAAAGCAGCCTGTGGGCTGTGACGAAAAAGTACTTCAGCAAAACAGTGTACTTATACCCGCCTGCGCTTGGGCGGGCGGCAACCGTTGTGGGGTACAGGCGTTACGTCTTTTAAGGTGCTGACTTCGATGCCCGCAGAGGAAAATCCGCGAACCGCTGATTCTCGTCCGGAACCGGGTCCCTTGATGTGGACCTCGGCGTGCTGCATGCCGTAATCCCGAGCTCGTTTGCCTGCGTCCTGCCCCACGAGTTGGGCGACATATCCGGTACTTTTCCTGGAACCTTTGTGTCCCAGTCGGCCGCCCGATGACCAAGCCAGGACGTTACCCTGTTGGTCGGTAACGGTTACGCGCGTATTGTTGAATGTTGCTTCTATATGGGCGACGCCCGCAGTGACGTTGCGCTTTGTTTTACGCGAAGAGCGTCCACTGCCTGCAGATGGAGCTGTACCCCCACCCTGAACTTGATCTTCTTGGTTTTCTTCCGCCATGGTCTGATGTCACCTTTTGTGTTCTGTGGATGTCTTTCGCTTCTTCTTTCAGCGTCCGTGAGGCTGAGAGGCTTGCGTCAGCAAATGCGCTCAGCGCGTAGGTTCGCTAAAGTCAAAATAATGTACAACAGAGAATTATTCTTAACCACTCATTCGGCGTGCTGCCCGGTCACGAATTGCACCCACAGTCTTTTTGCTTCCTTTTCTGGTGCGCGCATTCGTCTGCGTCTGCTGGCCGTTTGCCGGCAAGCCGCGCTTATGGCGCATTCCTTTATAGGAGCCGATGGCGATCAGGCGGCGAAGATTCTGGTTCGTCTGGCGCCGCAGATCCCCTTCCACCGTGTAACTTTCCTGGAGTACTCCTGTAATGGCGGAAATGTCGTTTTCCGCCAGATCTCTGGCACGAATTGAGGGGTCAATCTGACTTTTCCGACAGATTTCATCTGCCGAAGAATGGCCGATTCCATAGATATAAGTCAGTGCGATTCGGACCGGTTTATTCTCGGGTATGTCTACACCCAGTATTCTCGGCATTGCTTAAATCTCCTGTCTTAGGTGTCGTTTCTGGGACAAGCCCAATCTTACTTCTGACGTTGCTTATGCCGCGGGTTGGAGCAAATTACCCGGACGATGCCGTGTCGTTTGATAATTCGGCAACTGCCGCACATGCGTTTTACTGATGCTCGTACCTTCATAGTTTATATCTCCCAAAAGCTGCTCTGTGATCGGCGGACTGAAGTATAGTACTATATGGCTTTTGATGGTCTTTTCAAGAGAGATCCTCCGAGAGTGAAGTTAATCATTTTTTTCTGTACGTTATGCGTCCTTTGGAAAGGTCATAGGGAGACATTTCAACGGTAACCTTGTCGCCCGGCAGAATACGGATATAGTGCATCCGCATTTTTCCGCTTATATACGCCTGTATCTCGTGGCCGTTGTCCAGCTCCACGCGATACATCGTGTTGGAGAGTACTTCCTTAATCGTGCCTTCTGTTGTTATTGCTTCTTCTTTGCCCACGTGAAAACCTCCGGTTTATGTTTTGTGATGAGGACCATATGTTCAAAGTGGACCGCGGGTTTTCCGTCGGCTGTTCTGGCTGTCCACCCGTCCTCGTCCACCGCTACTCGTCCGTTCCCGGTTGTGACCATCGGCTCGATGGCCAGTACCATACCGGGACGCAGTTTTTCCCCTGGTGTCCCTGTGTCAAAATTGGGTATTTCGGGAGGTTCGTGGAGTTCTTTCCCGCAACCGTGGCCCACGAATTCCCGGATTACGTTGCAGCCGCTGGAGGTTACCACTTTTTCTACGGCTTTACTGATGTCACTCACTCGGTTGCCCGCTTTTGCAGCCTCTATGCCAGCTTCAAGGCTTTTTTGGCCCGTCTTCATGAGGTGTTGGGTTTCCTGCGAGGCATTGTTGCCTGGTACGACAGTTGTAGCTGTGTCTCCCACCACTCCGTTGAGTCGAATCCCGACGTCTATGCTCAGCACCGAACTGCTTGTGAGTCTGTGTCCCATGCTCCCGATGCCGTGGACAATGACATCGTCCACAGATACGCATATATGTCCGGGGAAACCCCGATAGTTATGAAATGCGCACTGGCCGCCTGTTTCCTCGCACAGTTCTTTACCGAGCTGGTCGATTTCATAGGTTGTCATGCCGGGTGCAGCGCGTTGAGCGACGGTATCCCTTACCCTCGCTGTACGTTGAGCGACATCCCGTATATTTTCTAAATCTTCCCTGGAATGAACGACGACGTTTTTTTTCTTGACCATATTTTTATGTTATACACCGAGCGTTTCACATAAGATCCGGAAGTTTTCCTGAATTTCCCGATCCGCGGGGATTCTCTTCAATAAGCCGCGTTCTTCGTAGAATTCCACCAAAGGCGCGGTCTGCTCTTCGTAGACCTGGAGACGTTCCTTTACTGTTTCTTCATTATCATCCGAGCGTTGGTAAACCTCACCGCCGCATGAGTCGCAGACGCCGTCTTCTGCAGGAGGTGATGTGATCGTGTTGTATACAGCGCCGCATTCACGGCAGATTCTCCTGCTGCTTAAGCGCTGGATTAAAAGATCGCGTCCTGATTCGAAAAATATGACCGCATCCAGGCTGATGCCCTTCGAATTCAGGGTTTCATCCAGTAACTCCGCCTGTTGTACGGTGCGCGGGAAACCGTCCAGGACAAAGCCCTGCTGTGCCACTTGGGGTGACTCCAGTTTTTCCGCCACGATTCTGGTGACGACTTCGTCGGGGACCAATGCACCTTGATCCACGTACTGTTTGGCTTCCTGGCCCAGTTGGGATTGGGATCGCATCTCTTCGCGGAGTATGTCACCGGTGGCGATATGGTTCATAGAGTGAGCGGATACCAGCTTTTCTGCCATGGTACCTTTGCCTGCGCCCGGCGGGCCTAAGAATATGAGTTTCTTCAGCATAAGACGTTTTCATCCTTTGTTAAATGGGGTGTCAAGTGTGAAAATCAGCGCATAACTGATGTAAATATACCTTTTAGGCCTTGTCTTACCACACATTGGACGTTCAGAAAAAAAGGGTCGAGCCATACGATGACTCGACCCTTTGTGTGTTCGCAGCGCCTTTGTTGACCCGCCGGAACACGGCGTTCGGCAGGGATAAGGGGGCGTGAGCGGTTCAGGCTTACATCATGCCGCCCATGCCGCCCATGCCGCCCATGCCGGCTCCGGCGCCGCCACCGGCGTCTTCTTCGCCTTCTTCTTTCGGTTTTTCGCTCACCATGCATTCGGTGGTAAGCAGCAGGCCAGCCACCGAGGAGGCGTTCTGGAGGGCTGTACGCTCGACCTTGGTAGGATCGATGACGCCGGCTTCCAGCATGTCACGGTATTCGCCGGTTGTGACATCAAATCCGGTATTACCGGAGTTGTTCTTTACCTCCTGCACGATGATCGAGCCTTCCATGCCCGAATTGCTGGCGAGTTGACGAAGCGGTTCTTCTATGGCTCGCCTCACGATCTGCGCACCGACTTGTTCATCCTGATCTTTGCCCACCTTATTGACGTCGGAGCTGAGGGCGCGCAGGAGAGCAACACCGCCGCCGGGCACAATGCCTTCTTCGACAGCTGCCCGCGTGGCGTGTAATGCATCTTCCACACGTGCTTTCTTTTCTTTCATTTCGGTTTCTGTCGCTGCGCCGACGTTAATTTCGGCTACGCCGCCGGCGAGCTTGGCCAAGCGTTCCTGCAGCTTCTCGCGGTCATAGTCCGAGGTGGTTTCCTCGATCTGGTTCTTGATCTGCTTCACGCGGGCCGCAATGTCCTGCGAGCTTCCCGCTCCTTCTACGATGGTTGTGCTGTCCTGATCGATCGTTACCCGCTTCGCTTTGCCAAGCTGATCCATGGTGACGGAGTCCAGCTTGATGCCGAGATCTTCGCTGATGAATGTCCCGCCGGTGAGCACGGCGATATCTTCCATCATTGCCTTACGTCGGTCACCGAAGCCGGGGGCCTTGACAGCAGCGACGTTAAGTGTGCCGCGCATTTTGTTGACAACCAGTGTGGCCAGTGCTTCGCCTTCCACTTCTTCGCTGATGATCAACAGCGGCTTTCCTTCTTTTCCGATCGTCTGCAGAAGCGGCAGGAGATCCTGCAGATTGCTGACTTTCTTCTCATTAATGAGGATGTAACAATCCTCCAGGACGCACTGCTGGTTCTCCTGATCCGTAACAAAGTAGGGGGACTGATAGCCACGATCGAACTGCATGCCTTCGACCACGTCCATAGTGGTCTCGATGCCCTGCGCTTCTTCTACTGTGATGGTGCCGTCTTTGCCCACTTTGTCCATGGCGTCAGCAATGGTTTCGCCGATGTTCTCGTCTCCGTTTGCGGAAATGCTTGCCACTTGGGCGATTTGTTGACGATCTTCCACCGAAGTGCTGTTTTTCTGAAGTTGGTTTACTATGGTATCCGCAGCTTGGTCAATGCCGCGCTTCAGGCTCATGGGATTCGCGCCTGCCGTTACGTTGCGCAGACCTTCGCGGAAAATGCTTTCCGCCATCACGGTGGCGGTCGTGGTGCCGTCGCCTGCTACGTCAGAGGTTTTGCTGGCGACTTCCCGAACCATCTGAGCCCCCATGTTCTCAAATTTGTCTTCCAGTTCTATTTCCTTGGCGACAGTGACGCCGTCTTTAGTCACGGTAGGGGCGCCGAAGGATTTCTCGAGCACCACGTTCCTTCCCCGGGGGCCGAGTGTGACCTTTACAGCATTGCTGAGCTGGTCTACGCCGCTCAAAAGCGCCTGGCGACCTTTTTCGCTGTACAACAGTTGTTTCGCTGCCATATTGCTTCTCTCTCCTTTTTATTATTTTTGCTTGTTCAGTTTCTGATTCCGGTCAATGCTCTACTTGAAGACCGCCAAAATGTCGCTGGAGTTGAGGATCTTGTAATCTTTTTCGTCAAGTCGGATTTCCGTTCCGCCGAATTTTGAGGTCAGGACTTTATCTCCCTCTTTGACCTCAAACGGTACCTTCTTGCCGTCGTCGTCTGTCTTGCCTGTGCCAAGAGCCACGACCTGCGCCTGTTGAGGCTTTTCCTTGGCGGTGTCGGGGATAACAATCCCGCCCCGCACTTCCTCTTCTTCTTCGACCGGTTCTACCAGAACCCTGTCTCCAAGAGGTTGTACATTGATGTTTTCTGCCATTTTTCCGCTCTCCTTTCTATTTCTGGTTTTCCTTTAAGGAATTTGCTGATCACGTCCAGCAAACGTTGCTCCACCGGAGGGGGTAGAACGCGGGTAAAGCCTCCTCGCCAGCCCGTCTACCTTCTTGTAGGGGGCGACATGGAGGCGGCTTTACCCGGGAAGGGACTTCACTTATTCTCGCTGTTGTCCTGGTCTTCTTTTTTCTCGTCTTCGTCGACCATTTCGTAATCGGCGTCGATGACGTCATCCTCGGCAGAACCGCTTTGGCCCGAGCCGGATGTTGCACCGCTCGCGTCTCCTCCGCCTGCGGCCTGTTGGTCCTGTTGGCCAGCTTCTCCCTGCTGTGCCTGTGTGTCACGGTAGAGTTGCTCCGTGAACTCGTGCATCTTGCTTTCCAGGTCCGACATGATGCTCTGCATCTGTTCGGTATCGTCCTGCTGAATGGCTTCTTTCAGTTTTTCCAGGCCGTCCTGGATCGGCTTCTTGACGTCTTCGGAGATCTTATCCCCGTGCTCGTTGATCTGTTTCTCCGTCTGGTAAACGAACGAGTCGGCCTTGTTGCGGGTTTCCACCGCTTCACGGCGTTTCTTATCTTCTTCCGCGTGTTGTTCCGCGTCCTTGACCATGTTCTGGATCTCTTCTTCGCTCAGGCCGGAACTGGCTGTGATGGTAATCTTCTGTTCCTTGCCCGTGCCCAGGTCTTTGGCAGAGACGTGCAGAATGCCGTTGGCATCGATGTCGAATGTGACTTCGATCTGTGGTACGCCGCGCGGAGCCGGCGGAATGCCTTCCAGGCGGAAATTGCCGATTGATTTGTTCTCAGAGGCCATTTCGCGTTCGCCCTGCAATACGTGGATCTCCACTGACGTCTGGTTGTCACTCGCGGTGCTGAAGATCTCGCTCTTCCGCGTGGGAATGGTCGTATTCCGCTCGATCAGTTTGGTGCAGACGCCGCCCAGTGTTTCGATACCGAGTGACAACGGTGTCACATCCAGCAGGAGGACGTCTTCCACATCACCTTTGAGTACACCGCCCTGGATCGCTGCTCCGATCGCGACGACTTCGTCCGGGTTTACCCCTTTATGTGCGCTTTTGCCAAGCTGGGTCTCCACAAGCTTCTGCACGCGCGGGGCGCGGGTTTGGCCTCCGACCAGGATTACCTCGTCGACGTCGTTCGTGCTGAGTTCTGCATCTTTCAGTGCGTCTTTGCACGGTTGCACCGTCCGTTGCACGATATCTTCTGTCAGTTCTTCAAGCTTAGAGCGCTGCAACGTCATGGTCAGATGCTTGGGGCCGTTGGAGTCCGCCGTGATGAACGGAAGATTGAGGTCGGTCGTCGGGCTTGAGGACAATTCACATTTCGCCTTCTCAGCTGCTTCCTTAAGGCGCTGCAGTGCCATTGAGTCCTGGCTGAGGTCGATGCCGTTCTCTTTCTTGAATTCATCGACGATCCAGTTGATGATTGCTTCATCAAAATCGTCACCACCCAAGTGGGTGTCACCATTGGTTGCGCGTACTTCAAATACGCCTTCGCCCAACTCGAGAAGGCTGATGTCGAATGTCCCGCCGCCCAGGTCATAAACGGCGATCTTTTCATCTTTGTTCTTGTCCAGCCCGTAAGCCAGAGAGGCGGCTGTAGGCTCGTTGATAATACGTTTTACGTCGAGGCCCGCGATGCGGCCTGCGTCCTTGGTGGCCTGACGCTGGCTGTCGTTGAAATACGCGGGTACCGTGACGACTGCTTCTGTTACTTCTTCCCCCAGATATTGTTCGGCATCCTGTTTGAGTTTCTGAAGGATCATGGCGGAGATTTCGGGGGGTGAATATGTGTCTTCGCCGATTTTCACGTGTGCGTCTCCGTTGGAAGCTTCGACAACTTCGTAGGGGACGTTTTCGATTTCGTGTTTTACTTCGTTGTACTGCCGTCCCATGAAGCGTTTAATTGAAAAGACGGTGTTATGCGGGTTGGTGACAGCTTGACGCTTCGCTGTCGCTCCCACGAGCCGTTCGCCTTCTTTGGTGAAAGCTACAACGGAAGGTGTGGTGCGGCTGCCTTCTGCATTCTGAATAACTTTGGGGTCTCCCCCTTCCATTACAGCCATGCAGGAGTTGGTCGTTCCTAAATCGATGCCCAGTACTTTACTCATAAGCTTACCTCATCGGGTTTCTGCTTTGTCATTTGTTTGCTTCGAGATTGTGAGCTCTGCGAATCAGCGGGTGAAGATTTAGCAATTATTATGCCAAGAAGAAAAACGTTTAGGGGTGACCGTCGTGCACTGGGCTTGTTGCGGGATGGTTCTATTTCGGGGGCAGGTGGGTGTTGCTTTTCTGTTGACACAGATATAGTGACACCGTTTTCCCGCCAATGGCACACTGTGTGCCACGATGTCACAGCTTTGTTTGGAGAAAGACCGGGCGCCTGAGGGGGTGCCTAACCTAAATCTTAGGCTGAAGGATGTTTCTGGGTGTCAAAGATGGCCCCTGTTTCGGGTGGATAAATACCTACGAGTCAACTCTCTGGGCGGCGAAAGGGCCTGACACCCAGTGGGGAGACTTTTTCTTCCGGACCATTGGCGCGTCTCAACAGCGGTTGCCTTTATCCACGCTGCCCTGACACCCCGGTATGAGACCACTGCGTGGAGCGAGACCACTGCGTGGAACGAGACCACTGCGTGGAACGAGACCACTGCGTGGAACGATTATTTACCGTCAATACCGCGCCTAGTTTCTTCTTGGGTACATCCTGCGCTTTCGTAGGCGGCCACGCTCGTAGGAGAATTTTATCGCATTATGATTCTCTCGCGAAGTCGCAATCGGTATCGGGATCGGGATCGGGGATCGCATCGTCCGGCATTCCGATTTCGATAGCGATTTCGATCTCGAGCAAGAACGCACAGGAAAGCCCATGCTGTTTTATCCGGTGAAGTACCACCCGCCGGCAACCGCGTCAAGTGTGATACGGGGGATAAAGCCAAACCGCCGGGCGGCGTGCATAGACAGAGTACCGCAAAAACTGCCGGAACTCGCCTTTGGAACCCAGCGTAGAGCCCAGCGCGGACAGATGGTTCCAGTAGAGCTGGTGCAGGTTCGTCCGGGCCTCAGCCCCTGCCGTCACGCCGCAGTTGACGACCGTGCCGCCCTTCCGCAGGGCCGAAAGGTCTGCCGGCCACGTGTCCGCTCCTACCGCGTCAACGGCGACATCGACGCCCCGCCCCCCGGTCAGCTGCGTCGCTTCGGCCGCCACGTCGTCGCACGTGCGGTAGTTGATGCCGTGCGCAGCACCCAGGTCTCCGGCGCGTTCCAGTTTTTCATCCGATGAGGAGGTCACAATGGCTTTCGCGCCGGCCATGACCGAAAGCTGCAGCGCAGCAATCGCCACCCCACCGCCTATGCCATGAATCAACACCGTGTCACCGGGGAGCAGCTCTGCGCGGCTGAAAAGCATGCGCCAGGCCGTCAGATAGGCCACAGGAAGGGCCGCCGCGTCGAGCATATCGAGGTTGTCCGGCACCGGAACCACGTTCGAGGCCGGAACGACCACCTTCTCGGCAAAAGTGCCGTCTCTCTGCACACCCATGATGCCGAAACGGGTGCACTTGCTGTGTTCGCCCTTTATGCAGAATTCGCAGCATCCGCAGTTCAGGCCGGGATATAGCACAACATTATCGCCTTCCTCCATGCCGTGCACGCGGGGGCCCAGCTCGGCGATAGTACCCGCGGCATCGGTGCCGATAATGCGCGGCATATCAACCTCCAGACCCGGCCGTCCCTCGCGCACCCAGATGTCCAGGTGATTGAGCGCGGCGGCGCGCACATCAAGCACGACTTCGTGCTCAGAGGGCTCCGGCTCGGGCATATCTTCGACGCTGACGGCGTCCAGCGGGCCGTGTTTGCGGATTATGGCTGCGCGCATGGGGCTCACTCCTCGGTCTGAAGACTCACTCTGTATTTCTTCAGCAGGTAATCGGGATTGTAGGCCGATTTTGCACGTCTAAGGGCCTCTATGCCCAGGTCCTGCTCGAAATTCAGCAGGCGATAGCGCCGGGGCAGAAGCTCTGCAAAGGTGCTGAACATGTATTCGTATATTCCGCGGAACTCCCGCTTGCCCTTCGCGAAATGCAGCGCAAACGTCTCGTCGTTCAGCTCGTCGCCGACGATGAACCCGGCCGGCTCACCCTCCGCGTAATAGATGACGCCGCACAGAACCAGGTCGTCATAAAGTTTCAGTGCCTCTGAACATGGACCGTAATCGGTTTCCTCCGGCGGCACAGACATGCCGCCCTGCCAGTCCTCCAGCACGGAGCGGGCGTCATCCAGCCTTTCATCCGTCAGCGGCAGCGCCTCGTGCTCGTAGCGGCGCTCGAACTGCCGCAGCATGTTCCTCTTGCGGTGCAGCTTGCGGCCGGACAGCTCGGCTATCTTCTCCGTCTCATAGACGTAGTCCGTATCGCCATCCTCGTAGGTCTGCTCGAAATCCTTCGCCTCCAGCCCATCGAGCCACTCCTCGGCCACCGGGAAGATGAAGTCAACCTCCCGCAGCCACTCCCGCAGCACGCCCTCATCCAGCTCCGGAAGCTCGACCGTCGGCATGACGAAGGAGTGTCCGTCGTAGGTTTCTCCCCGGATAAAGGGCGGGCCGCCGTCCTCTACGAGCCGGTAGCTGTGCTTATTTCTGAACAGGTAGACGTTGGCAAAGCTGTATTCCGCCAGCGGCACCTCGATGGCGTGGAGCCGGTCATAGAGCAGGTCCTTGTGCTCCAGCGTCACCTCTGTCATCTGCTTCTGTCCCTTCATCCCATCCCCTCTTCGACACTGCACGGATACCAGAATTATCCCGGGACGTCACACGCGTTAGCCGAACTCGTCCAACTGTCTTGCCAGCTCGTCCGGGTCCTCGATGGGCTCCCGGCACAATTTTTCCTCGCACACGTAGGCCCGAGGGATCATCCCCTCTCCCTTGTGCTGAGGAGCC
>CAJXKU010000037.1 GCA_913055945.1 uncultured Lentisphaerota bacterium
CAGGCACCCGCGGAGGTTTCCGCCCCCCTTATCCACGACAACACGGTTTATATAACCGCCTTTGTTTATGACAAAGCACTGCCCCGGAATAAGCAGAAAGGCCTGCTTTTTGCACTGGATCTGGCCACGGGCCGGCGCAAATGGCGGAAAGTCGTCAGCCATGGACCGGTCAACGCCCCGATCGGAACCGAAATAGACGGCGATTTCCACGTTTTTGTGGCCGCCCGGAAGGGCAGGTTACAGGCTTTTGACTTGAGCGAGAGTACACCTCGCCGACGATGGCGTTTTCAGATGCCTCACGAAGTGATGGGGTCGCCTGCTGTCGAGACAAACCGGGACGACCCGCTGCTTTTTCTCGGTTCAAAATTCGGAAATCTCATTGCAGTTGACGCGCGCACCGGTGAAGAACAATGGCGTGCAATGACCGGTAATTGGGTGGACAACAACGCCGCTGTGGCAGAGATTGACGGACGGAATGTTGTGTTTGTAGGCTCCCACGATTATTGTGTTTATGCCCTGCGGGCGCGTGATGGTCAGCGGCTCTGGCGACAGCGTCTGGGGGGGGAGATTTATTCCGCACCCACCGTGTTCGAGCTTGGCGATGAACCGGCTGTCGCCGTAGCTTCTTTAGACAATCATCTCTACGTTTTAAATGCTCGGAGCGGACGTGTGGAGATGTCTTTTTTCACGGGACAGCCTGTCTGGGACCAGATAGCGAAAGGCGAAACGCTCTGGGGGTCGCCTTCCGTTTTACAGACTGATCGCGGCCCCTCTCTCATACACGGCAGCTACAACGGGTATGTGTATACGCTTCCGCTGGAGGGCGACGTGTCTCTGCGAGCCAAGGTTCAGAGCGCCGCAAATCTATGGAAGGGGCTGGCTATTGTGGGCGGCGTCTTTTTATTTCTTGTCTTACCTGTGGTTCTGATTTTACCTTCGCGCGTGAACAATGTGCGTGAGCAAGCCTGAATGCTTATGTCGGTATTTGAACATAAAGGCATGTGTCCGTTTGTCAATCTTAACAATAAGTTTCCCAAATGACCACCCCAATCCTAACGATATACCTGTTGCGATCAGAGCTGCCGCCACGCTGTAACCTGCGTGGTGAAGAAAAACTGAGTAATCAATTCCCATATTTGAGTCTTTTTTTTGGATAACGTCCGCAGTGACCTACCAGCGGAACAACACCCGTGCCTTATGGCAACATACAAAGCTACAAAAAACACCAGCGGACTTTGAAGCCGCCGACGTTTGTAGCTGGTTAGGTCGACTGCGATGTTCTGCTTTCCTTATCCGTGAGAATGGTGAGCGGTGTATTCATCGAGAAGACGGCGAATCATACGTTGGTATGGGGTGTCGTGTAGGGCTGCTTCCTTCTTGAAATATTCAACACTTGAACGACTTAATTCCAGGGTAACCTTCACTGTTTCCTCTCGAAATGCGAGTTCATCAGGGGGAGGAAGAAAATCTTCCACCACTTCGACGTTTTCCATGGGTTCGTCAGTGTATTTGATTTTGTCTTTCATATATATCTTTTCCTTTTCGCCAATAACCGGCACCGAAAATCCTGATCACATTTTCTCTATAAGTAAACCGGACTGTCATAATTCCTTCGGCAACTTCTCCCAGGCAATAGTACCGTTCTTCCTTTTGGCTATGCGTCATGTCCTTAAGAATGACACGCTTTGGATCGGCAAAGGCATATTGCGCCAAGGCGAAGGACACGCCGTGCTTAGCACGGTTAGTAGAATCTTTTTCCGGGTCCCACTCGAATCTCACTCGTTTATTTTCCATAATATTACCATATTACTATATGGTTCAATTAGCAAAACACAAAGTATTCTTCACGCAGAACGCCGCTCTTCACCGGTGGCGGTCACGTCGTGTGAAAGAACGGGTTCTGCTCCCATTCATTTCTTCTCTGAGGGACCACCATCTCCCCAACGCCACACCGACAATGCTGCAAAGGAATCCGAATCCGAATCCTGCAAGCCCAACGACGATCCTGAACTGCCACGGAGCGCCCTGCAGCACAACTAACGTCGTCAAGAAAACCGTCGAGCCACACAGAGCACCACCAAGCAAATATTCTCTTTGGGGGCGGATCGTCATACTCTCCGTCTCTGCAGAACGTATCCATCACCTGCTGTGTATGGAGCGGCAGCGGAATACACAGTCAAGTGAATGGATTTGTTATGCTACTGATTTGCAACGTTACGGCTGGAATTCATACTTCGAAGAGACTTTCTGCTTCCCTGTAGCTTTCCGGAATATATCCTTCGGATCCTCGAAAAACTGCTCGGAATCATACCACTCTGTAAGTAGGTTGATGAGAGGTTTAAATTCCCCATCCGCCAGGATAGCGTTTGTGTCCTTTATACGGATGCCCCCTTGAGGTAGCTTAACCGTTCCGTCGGGCTGCAATTCGACGCTTACTGAAATGTATTTGTCTTCGTACTTAAGTGTTTGTCCCGGAACGTATTCACCAGCCCGAATTTTGTCCAGATAGTACCCCCTCTTGAAATCCATTTTTTGTTCGATCAAATCTTTAATATATTCGTCCAAATCGCGATCTGACGCTATGGGAGACGTTGGCCCTTTCTTCGGCACCAATTGGCGAAAGACATACTTAGCAATTGCTGTAAACACCTCGTGGTACGAAGATCGTGAGAACAGACTCATGATCTCAAGGAACTTGTCGTCGGTAGCAGAAACAGTGAGAACATTGTAAACAGGGCGAGTGGCGCCAACGATAGCCTCCCCTGAATTGGCGACGTTCTCAATGAATGACTTCTGTACTAAAAAAACGTACTCCAGTCCATTACTGAGCATACCGTAATTAATTTCGTCGTTCTGAGCGATGTACTTCGAAATCTGCTCGACTTCTCTCTTTGTGATGGGAGAGTCGAGTGCCTTCGACTCTACAACAAACCGATGATCCAGGAGGAAATCAAACCGCTGATGAAAAACCTCGGTACTAGTTTCCTCGTACTGAATGTCATCAACAGGATCGTAGCCAAGCAAGTACTCAAACATGGGCACTAAAATTGTGCATTCCACACCTTTTTCTTGAAGCCTTGGTGGAATCGCGGGCTCGTTAGTCTCTTGGTCTTCGAGAATCTTATTCAGTCGCTGTTTGAATGCCATTTCGCCTTGAACTACCGTCATTTTGTACCTCCATAAGTCTTTCTCGCGTTGTACTTAGTAGAACGCAGCACTTACCATTCGTGCTGACGACTGACTTTACATAAGCATAACGTGCCGGTGATCGTCACTGGCCTTGCGGTGTCCGCACCCCTGACTCATTATGCCGTATTTATTCTGTAGTCAATTCCGTCTCTATCTAGTTTGTCTTTCAACTCTTTGAGAGTTTCTCCGGAGTATTTGACCTCTTCATCCATTTCTACAACAAAAAATCCATTGTCATATTCTCTGATACCTGTTTTTACACCGCTTATAGTAGCTATTCCAATTATTTTGTGAGGCATATTTTCTTCCTTGCATAACGACAAGGCTCACTTACAGGTATGAAGCGACAGCGGAATACCTGTTAAGTGAAGCCTCTTGTTCGTCTCAGTTTTGTTCTTACAAGCACCAACGGAGTCTCGCTTTCCGAATAACCCCATAGGATAAGTAGGAGTGCACAATGGCAATGATTTTTCTTGTTCGACTCAACGTACGTGTTATGCAATCCACGACACTATGGCCAGTCCCCTGAAATACCACCATGTAAACAAGAATGCCGTATATAGCAGTGTCCAGACTACGCAACACAGGATGCGTTGGTATCGCGTGAGTGTTGAGAAACTTCGACAAATGACGAAGATGAGACCTGCAACTTGAAGCATTGTCCCCACAGTTGGTCCGGCGTAGTATGCTGGCGTTATTGCCCACTCTGGAAGATTAAAGTGAAGAAGGCTCCAGAAAAGAGGGAAACCCTCTCGGGGAACTCGCATATTGGACACTGCCATTGAAACGGCAAAGACAAGTCCCAAAGCAAAAGTGACCAAAATTATTCCAAGCGTCTTCTTCATTTCATGTATACCGACGAACGCCCGCAGTGACCTACCATCACACATTCCCCACCCTTTGGAAGCTTTAATCCGATATTTTTAGGAAGTGTCTATCCGGGCACAGCGTAAGGTGAAAGCATGTCGGCTTCACACAGCCCCAGTGCTTCGAGGTAGCGTTTTTGTGCAGTGTTAAGCGACCGACCGAGCTGTCGCTGACCTTTAAACCTGAGGATCTGTACGCCGGCGAATTTGATACTCATCATAAAGGCTGTAGGTCGTGCAGTCTGCTTTTTGTCCCACCCGGGAAGAGTGGTCTGGTGAGAGTTGATATACTGTCTCAGCACATACTGGATCAGATTCCAGATAAGCAAGGATATAAGCAGAACCGCTCCCAGTGCTTCTACACGTTCGGGTTTTTTAAGGAACAGATCGTTGACTATAAGCGGGTCCTTGAGAAAACTGTAGTTATGCTCGATGCCGTACTGATCCTTGTAAGCACGAAGCAATTCACAGCCGGTTTCTGCATTTTCTCCCTCGCTCGGTATATTGGTCAACAGCACAAAGCATCCGGCCTCCTGATATTTGCGTTCGATTTGATGGGGCTTTTCCACAATGCGGGTTTGCACAATATAGCGAATTGAGGCGACTTTACGGGGACGGTTTTTCGGGGGGCGTCCCCGGGCGTATTGGTATTTCTCCTCGACGCTGGCCTCAATGCGATGCAGATCAGTTTGCTCATGCTCTAATCGTGCAGCCGCAGCTTCGGCATCTGCACGACAAAAGTATTCACGTTTATCTTCGTCCCTTAAAAAACTGGACAGTGATCGTTCTGAATCACGGATCTGTTTATCTATTCGTTTGCGCCGTCGTTTGTCATGTGCTGTAGAGTGTACTGCGATTGCGCGGTATTGGTTGCCGTACAAATTCACAGTCTTTTCGGCGAGAGCGTATTGGGCAGGCTGCGGGCTGCTTTGTTCGGGGACATCAGCCAGCGAACCGAGCTGCTCCCACTGATCTTCTGCAACAGCTTCGCCCACAACGCGGTCAGCCTCGCTGTAGTTGAACGGCAGACGTGTAACAAAACGGTTGTTGCCGAGTGCTGTCAGGTTATCTTCGGTGACCACGGCACAATCGGCCACATAGACAAAATCACCGACGTTCAGCCCGTACCTGGCCATGTGTTGTGAGATGTTCGTCAACAACGTATTATTGATGTTTTTATCTGATTCATTGCCGTTTTCGCAGCCGCCGAGAAGAGGGATGTTGCTGTTCGTGCACAGCATCTTGATCAGGAACTGCTTCAAATCCGGACGATGATCCTTGCTGTTGCCGTAGGTCAGATTCAGCGCCTCGTCGTGTTCGCGGCAGAGCTCATAGTCACCCCACACACTGACCGAAGTAGTATCGAAATGCATGTAGCGCGTGTCAAGCGGGAATTGACGTGCCGCCTGGAATGCCACATCGCTGAAGGTTTTCTCCGCACCCGCCTGAAAAACTGCATCCATAGCGCGTGCCACGGTGGTATCGTTGAAAGCACTGTTTTGTACTTCGCGGCCCAGCAGCACTTCGGTGTCCTGATTTTCAAAGAACTCTTGAAGACGGTATAATGGACTGCGACTGGACAGAGTATCAAGGACCATGCCCTGCATGATCGTGCCCACGTCCACTTCCATTTCGTTCGGAACGCTCCGGTTTACGGTATCGATCAATCCGATTCTGCGGCAGAAGGCCGCCGCAATCGGCAGGTGATCGGCACTGTTTATTTCGAGATCTTCGTAGGGAATGTTGAGTGTTGTGTTCATCGTTACCTCCTATTCCTGAGGCTTGTTCTGCAACGTATATGTGCCGGGTGCGACTCGCGTAAGGTACTCATTGCGTCGTGCCTTTTTCGCCAGAGCACTGGCCAGCGAATCTCTGTCGGTGCTACGCTCGAAGCGCTGTTTCAACAATTCAACCAGGGTGTCTAGATGTAGAGGCCGCCCCTCAGAAGTCAGTATGTCGATGCACAAATCCGACAGTGACGTACGTTTTTGTGGCGAAGTTCGCTCTTGTTCTCGGTTCTGTGCTATGTCTTTTTTGAGGCGCCGTACACTACGGAGCTGCACCTCGAGCATGGATTCCATAGTATCAAGAATAAGCTTGCGAGACTCGTCTTTTTGCATTGTTTACCCCTTCTTTTGCTTAACAGTACGTCTGCCTATTAGTAATATACATACGTACTTGCAAAAAGCAAACCCGTGGTTAAGTTATGCCATAGATTAATTGAGAACAGCGAGGCAGAATCCTAACCTACTGGGCGCCAGCATTAAAAATAATAAAGGAGTTAGACCAACACCAC
Organism: uncultured Lentisphaerota bacterium; assembly: GCA_913055945.1. Lineage (GTDB taxonomy): Bacteria > Verrucomicrobiota > Lentisphaeria > Oligosphaerales > CAJXKU01 > CAJXKU01. The sequence continues at coordinate 6,352 of CAJXKU010000037.1, forward strand.
GAACAGACACGAGCATTCATGTGCTTACCGGTGCCGGTTTCATCCGCGTTCCGCGATATATCAACGGGCAGCAGTGTTACGGGGCGGTTTGAAAATTATCCGAATACGGAATCTAAAGGTGGGGAAAGGGTGGTGCATAGACAGGAGTACCGCAAAAAAGGCCGGAACATACCGGAGACAAAGTCTCGCCGCGAGGTGTCAGGCCGGCTCCGCCGCCCGGCGGGTTGGCTCGTATGAGAGAACTGCGTCAGGAACTGCGTTCAGCAGGTCGTAAGCATCCATGCTGTAATCGTCACGCTGGACGCAGTCCCTGCGTTTAAGTTGCAGCGCTGCCTTTCGGTTCTTTCTTGAACAGGACTGCAACACTTTCCGCGACCATCCACAGGGAAAGCAGTAAAACAGCTCCGTTAATCACTGACAGAAGACCCTTTTCCTCCCCGATAAACCTGACCTCGTTCAGACACACAGCCCAGATGGTGAGCGCAAGCATAATCAGACACGGCAGGCCGGCTACCAGCATCTTGAAGCCCGCCCCTCGATGCCGCAGGTACAGCGTAATCACCAGCAGCGCCAACGCGGCCAGCAGCTGGTTTACGGCGCCGAACATCGGCCACAACTTCATCGCTCCGCTGCCATCTGCGCCCGTGGAAAAAGCCACACCTGCCGCGGTAAGCACCGCCAGGGCCGTAACAAGGTATCGATTCGTCAATTGCGGAATCCCCACGTCGCGGAAAAGTTCCGTAACCACATACCGCTGAACACGTGTAGCTGAATCCAGCGTCGTAGCGGCGAATGAGGCAATGAAGACCCCTATAATCACAATCCCCAGCTCTTTCGGAATAAAGATCCCCTCCATCATATTCGCCGAACCGATAACGACGGCATCAACCTTCGAGCCCAACCCGCTGGAAGCCTCCCACGATGCGTAGTGCTCCTGCCAGGCAGTGCTGCCGCTCAACACACTGCCATCCCCGGTTTTATAAGCTATACCGATCCCCGCCGCAACGGCGATGAGCACCAGCGTTGCCAATACCGCTTCAAACATCATCGAGCCGTATCCGACGAACAGCGCATCAGGCTCCCTGGAAATCTGCTTCGAAGAGGTGCCCGAGGAAATGAGCGAATGGAATCCCGAACATGCGCCGCAGGCAATAGTGATAAACAGGAAGGGCCAGAGCGGAGGTGCACCGCCGGCAGCGGGATTATAAGCCGGGGCCACCATCTCAAGGTTGCCCCCCAACCCGGAAGTCAAGACACCGAGGATCAGCAGCCCCATCGCAATAAAAAGCTGCCAGGCGTTGATGTAGTCACGCGGCTGAAGGAGACGATCTACGGGAATCGTTGATGCTACAAACGCATAAGCGAGCAGAATAATTGTCCATACCCCGGTCGAAGGTATTCCGCCCACCTCTTCCGGCATGGAGACAGGCAGGAAGTGGCCGAGCACGACCGTCGCGTACATTGCCGTCACTGCACCCAGAGTCCCCGCGACCAAACCGCCTCCGCGCTTATACAGAAACCATCCCAAAGCAAGCGCTATGGGAATTTCAGCCCACACGGGCACGACCGATTGGGGGAATATGCCGAAAATAATCGCGATCACGAGACCGAATATTGCAATCACGATCAGCAAGACAAGAAAGATAACCAGAAAAAAGATATACCGCACTCGCCGATTGACATACCGTGCCGCAACATCGGAAATGGATTCGCCTTCACTGCGCATCGACAACACCAGGGCGCCGAAGTCATGCACCGCCCCCATAAAGATGGACCCAAGAAAAACCCACAGCAAAGCCGGAATCCATCCCCAGATAATACCGATTGCCGGCCCCACAATCGGCCCGGTCCCCGCGATAGACGTGTAGTGGTGGCCGAAAATGATCTCCTTCGCCGCGGGGACAAAATCTACACCGTCGCGCCGAAAGACGGAAGGAACGTCTCCATCGGGATGCAGGCGGAATACCCTGCGGGCCAGGAACTGGCCGTACGTCCTGTACGCCAGCCAATACCCGAAAAACGTGATAAGCATCAGAAGAACAACTTCCACAACTCTTCTCTCCCTGTCTTTGCTCTTATCAGTGGCTCAGTCATCGCTTAACATCGGCGAACTATAATGCCCGAACACAGTCCATCACGGCGTGATGTGTAAAGATGCACTTACCGTAAAATCCGCAATCTCGTGGCCGTCCGTTCGGAGCCGTTCACGCCCGAAGCCAGACAACTGCAAAGTTGCCCTTGCTCAACGAAACAACGCCTCGCCTGAAGCGGGACATCGTGCACACCGTGAACGCTCGGGCTGTCTTGACACAGAAAATAATGGAACTTATTTCTTATTTTACAGTCAAAATGAATAGAAAGGTAATATTTACGGTTGTTTTGAGTTTTAATAATAACAAACAAGCTGCTGTAACAGACATGGACTTTGTGCTTCCTGTCTGCAGAGACTCGCTCCAGAGCGAGGACTTCGAGTTCATCGTTTCCGTCCTGAGCAGGACTCAGGCAAGCAGAGAGGCATTGTCCCGGATCGTCAGCGATGCTGAAATCCGCGATAAAGTCCTCGACTCAGAGCAACTTTTCCACGAAATATTGAACCGCCCGGACCTTCTCAGAATCTCTCCCTTTCTGTTTTTCTACGTGGTAGTGCGCCGGGAACTGCTCTGGACGGGGCTTGATGACCGGGAGGTGGCAGACTATGTGGGAAACCTTTTAACCAAATTCGCCGATCAGCGCCGTGTAACCCGCCCCCTGCCCTGGGAAACGGTCGAGAGTTTCTATCTGGTGGACCTGATGCAATTGCTCGAGGAGTCGAGCGCGGAAGAGCGCTTTTACATCCAGGCTCACATGGGCAACTTCTCGCTCTTCATTACAGGCCTTTTTCCGGAGACGTTGCGTAAGCGTAAAGAGTACCGGGGAGCTCCGGATATTTCCTATTACGAGAGTGTGGGCAGCAACAGTTTCCAGGCGGCAAGTTCTCTCCAACTCGCAGACGAATACGCGGTAGACACCATATTCTCAAAAATTTCGGTATGTTTCAGGCATATTCGCCATGCCCTCAATCATATGTCTGAAAAGCTTCTTAATCTGGGCGCTCCGGGCACGAGTTGAAATACTCTCCTCCCTTAACGAAGCCGAGCTTAACAGCTCCTGCCGTAACAGGAAAGCACCGGATTGACCATGCAGAGGAGATTTGCGTGTACGACTAACGAAAATTCTGGAGGGCCAACGGCCGGACTTCATAGAAGGCCCAGTGGAGATATTATCCCGCGCGAACCACGATACCATATCTCTCCCAAAATTTCAGATTGAACCCGAAAAGATGCATTCAATGCACCATCCTGAAATTCAGGATGAGGCTGTTTCTTCTGTATTGACGATAACGTGTTGGAGCACTTCCCTGCAATACGCACAATTCTGGCAGTCACGGCTGCAGCTGGATGTTTTTGCGAACCAATCTTCGGGAAAACGAGAGTTGTCGATGATATAAGGGGCGAAAAGTTGCGCAAAACCAGGTTCTAAAAGGTCAAGCAGGTTGCCGCGCCAATGACCGCTGGTATAAGCCTCCAGGATCGCGCGCGGTCGTGCGTGCATTCTGGTCGCCAGCTTGACCGTATCGACAAGACCCTCGTAATTATGAAGGTCCTCCGGTCGAATCCAGGTCGCTTTCAGAATGGCGTCCCAGTTTTTATTTTCACGGTAAAGATTCCAGCAGACGTGCGGCGTCCAGTCCGGAATATTTTTCATTTCATCGATTTCAGCATCGTGCGCAACCATATTGTCGTGGTATATCTGCCCCGGGCAGCGAAACAGGCAGCCGGAGTTCGCCAGAATACAGAGCCCCTTTCCGCGCTCTTCACACCAGTTCTTGACGCTTCGCACATGATCCAGATCGCGCTGAACATCGCGACAGAGATAAAAACTGTCGAACAGACCGGCTACGTAACTCATGGCTTCGGTACGTTCAATTTTCATGTTTACCGAAGCCCGGACGTCGATGTGCGGGAAGTACTTCTTTACGGTTCTCGCTATAGTAAGACTGGTCGTGGTTACGATATCGACACCGTCAACAATTCTGTCCAGATACTCCAGCGTCGAACCGACTTCGTGCTGCAAATGCTGACTTACTGCCCGTGCGCCGTAGCAATTGGCATTGAAGAGCAGATCGAGTTTGAATCCCATATCGCGAAAAGCTTTAAGCTCTTCTTCCAGACGATGTTGTGCTTCCCAGTCAACGATTCCGCGTTGGGAACCGATCGCAGCACGGCCGGAAGCAGTGCCGATCCAGGGGAAGTAAACTTCATCCACCTGCCCGCGATAATCGGCGAGCAAATCCACGAAGCTTTCTTCGTCGCTGTCTGTTAATTGATAGCCGACGGCCAGATTCATAGGGTTGAAAAGTACCACTCCTTTCTGTCCAACGTAAATCAGCAGTTTCTACGCCCGGGTCCGAACGCCATACGTTCAAAAATGGGGGCTGAAGCGCACGCTCATGCGCATGCGCTTCAGCTCAATCCCGCTTTTTCCGAAGTTACCTTACCACAGCGTGGACGTGTCAGGGGAGCTCCAGCTCCCCGTATCAGTCTGTATCAGTGGTTTCCGATTCTTCACCGTCGCCGATGACCCGCTCGTCGGGCATGTGGACATCGGGCGGATATTGCGGTTCCGTTGACCAATCGACTTTCCATTCCGGGCGGCGACGGAATTCCTGCTTGAACTGATTCCGCAACACGCCGCGTTTCTCCAACTGGATCATGCAGCCCCGGGTGCAGCCACGGGAACCACCGACAGCCTGTCCAGTTTTGTACAGCTGCGGCGGTTTTTTGAAGAACGGACTCCACCAACCGGCTCGGGTGTTACGAGTCCAGTACTGCTCGTCTTCGGGTACTTCTTCGTCCACTTTCTCTGCACCGCGGAATCCATTGTTGCAGGCCTCGCAGTCAATGTTCGCAAGCTCGACGTCATTGCCGGCCAAGTTAACTGTTACCGAACTCGTACTACTTATAGCACCAGTAGGACAGTCCCTTACACAAGCCATGCATTTATTGCACAGTTGCGGACCGTCGTAAATCGGATCGGGCTCGAGTTCGACATCGGTCATGATGATGCCGACGCGGTTGCGGGGCCCGAATTCCGGGGTGAGGAGCATCCTGCTGTAACCGATTTCCCCCAGGCCGCAAAGGTAACCGGCAATCCGCAGGTGGATCATCACATCCGGCGCGGCACGCCCGGGAGCTACCGGGCGACTCCAATTCCTTTTGAGACGACCGCCGTATTCGGTGTAGAACGCATCAATACTGCGCCAATCGCTCTGGTGCCCCATCGGAACCGCCTCATATCCGCGATCCTCTATATACTTACAGAGATTGATCACGGTCATGGGCATGTACAGGTAGGTGAGCCCCCCGTAACCCATTGCTGAGTAATTACTGAAGAACGTCCCTTCTTCAATCCCGCGCATGCTTCCCCGCATCACCCGGAAAGCCATAGCAACAACGCTCTTACATTCCGGCATAATCTGCTTCGGGTCCATTTGCGTGGGCGCATTGGACCAGCGCTCGATATTACCGATCCCTACCGTATCGGCGCCGAGGGCCAGCGCTTGACGCTTCACCGCCTCGGCCGCCTTTTTCGGATCATGGTCCATATCCTGCTGGCCCATCTCACGCTGTATTCTTGTCCGATCTTGTGTTTCAGATGACATGATACCGGCCTCCTTATTGTTTGTTACGTTTATTCGAATCACACCCCGTGTGAGTGTGATACCTGGTCCACACTGTCCAACAGTACGCCGACACTTTGTTCCAGATCGCTGTCGTCAAACCTTCCGTTTCGCCCAGCGGTCCGGCATATTCCTATTATTCCGGTCAAACTTTCGCCCGGGCCGCGCACCGGGGCCGCTACGGCCAGTCTTTTTTCATCACCGCACGGATGCAATGCATATCCCTGTGATCGGACCCGTTCCAGATATTCATCCAGCTTCTCAGGGGGATACCAAAGGTTTGAGGCTTCATCAAGAAGCGGATGCCGCTGCTGCAGCGAGAGATAACATTCCTCGGAGCAGAACGCAAGTAACGCCAGCCCCGAAGCGCTGCCATAGAGGGTAAGCGTATAGCCGCTCGGTCGCTGCATCACGCCGTGCCGGTCAGCGCTTAGGCGCCGCCGCACCATTACATCGCCGGCCACCGGTTGGCAGAAAGTCACGGTAGCATCCGGAATTCTGTCGACAATCTCCTGCATGACGTTTTCGACGCTGCGGAACATTCTTTCTCGAGCTTGATTCAGCGCCAACTGGTGCAACTCGGGACCAATCTGATAATGGGGCGAATCTGAATACTTCACCGCAAACCCCTTGTATCGGAGTGTCCTCAAGATATTATGGGCCACGGGCGGTTTTATCTCCATCTTTCGGGCCACGTCTTTAACGCGCACGCCATTTTCTGATTCCGCCATCAGGGCCAGAACGTCCAGCCCCATTGCCAACGACCGAATAATGTCATTACCAGGCATACAGCACCTTATTCATCTATGATGATTTTTTATTCATCTTATATTAAATATAACAGCCACATGTAGAGAGTCAAACTCAATATCATCGTACAGTTGGGTACCCGGCTTTCACGTTGTCATTGAGGCCGGTTTGATGCCAACCAACTGCATACTACGTCTTCCTGGTGCCGGACGCCGGCACAATTGTGGCATCATAAGTACTCCTCAGGGCTTGGGGTGGGGTTGACTTAACGGCGAGAGAGCAGACGCGTTTTCAGGGTTTCATAAGCCGTTCACCCTAAATTTGCGGATTTTAGGTCCATCCTACCCGGAGGGGACCTGACCGGAGACAGCGACAGTTCCTTTATCTCGACCCCGAACGCCGGAACCCTTTGTCAATGGCAAGATTTTTCTGCCGGCGGGCCTTTGATGCCAAAGCATCGCAACGGTTGTTCTCCTTGCATGAGTCATGCGCCTTCACCCATTGAAACGTAACATTGTGCTGATCACACAGTTTCAGGAGCCGTGCCCAGAGATCGGCATTTAAAGCAGGTTCCTCCCGTGTCCGCATCCAGTTATTACGGCGCCAGCGCCGAGCCCATCCTTTGTTCATGGCGTTCACCAGATACCGGGAGTCAGTGTACAGAATCACGGTTGCCGGCTTTTTCAGCGCCTCAAGCCCGCGAATTGCCGCTGTGATCTCCATGCGGTTGTTCGTTGTCTTCCGGTAACCGCCGCTAAGCTCTTTGCGCTTCTGCCGACACTTCAGGACAACGCCATAGCCGCCTTTCCCCGGGTTCGGCTTGGCACCCCCATCGGTGTAAATACTCACTGTGTTATCGGCGCTTTGTCCGCATTCAGCTTTTGACTTTTTGTTTTTTCCGGAGCTGCTCACAGAATTTCACCTTTCCCGTCTGTACTTGGCACTGAGTATCCACCAGAGCTCACTTCGGATGAAAACCTGAACGCCTGAGTCGACAGGTTTGGAGACGGCGGACCGCCGCCGTTTTTGTATGCGCCATATAACGGGCGCGGACGCCCGTCTCCAAGCACGGAGGTCTGTTATGCCCGGCGTTCAGGTTATCATCAAAATCGCGGTACGAGCGTGAGTTCTGATCCACAGAGTTGTACTTTACAATGCATCTGCCCGAGAAGATGCACGTAAACGCTCCGAGTGTTTATAGACCATTTCAGTCTCTTCTCGGGAAGCAATCTCACAAGGTGAAAACAGATCGAAAATTCCGGTTTCGGAAAAACCGCACCGTTTTTTGTGATAGATTATCCGCAAAACTTTGTTGGTATTCTGTGTCCACCAAGGTAACAACCGATTGGTGGTTATTACGGCGCTCTTCGAAACCTTAGGCAATTTTTTTAATGCGTTCACTACCGGGACACACCTTCACTCTTATTCTCTTTTTCGTGCTTTTCTGGAATTCCGGGTTTATCGGCGCCGAATACGGCTTACCTTACGCCGGACCATATACATTGCTTTTTTGGCGATATACGGCACTCAGTTTAATACTCTCTGTTTTTTTACTGATAAGGCGCAAAAGCGTTTGGCCGGGAAGTACGGCGGCAGGGCTGGCCGCTTTTGTAGGCATCCTGGCTCATGGGGTGTGGTTAGGGTGTGTCATCCTTTCGCTGGATCGGGGTGTGCCGGCAGGGATCGTGGCCCTTGTTGTGGCCTTGCAACCCATGACCACAGGAGCTTTATCGGGTTGGGTTACAGGAGAACGAACCAGTATGCTCCAGTGGGCGGGACTCGTGATTGGTTTTCTGGGTGTTTTTTTAGTTGTGGGCTCCCGGTTAAACCTGGGCGGCGCGTCCTCTCCCGGCCTTTTCGGCTATCTGATACCGTTCGGATCGGTTGCAGCCATTACTGTGGCCAGCTTGCTTCAGCGGAGAATAGAATTAAAAAGCAGGCACTACCTCTTGCCATTAGCTCAGACACTGTTCTATCAGAGCCTGGGGACGACGATTCTGGTTGCATTACCGGCCTTTTATGTTGAACAGTTGGCGACTGAGTGGACAGTGCCGTTTATCACTACCATGGCGTGGCTCATAATTGTGGTTTCGTTGGGTGCTTACGCTTTAATGTGGAAACTTTTGTCAAGAATGGATGCCACACGTGTAGCCGGTTTGTTTTATCTGGGCCCACCGGTGACCATGGTGATGGGATGGCTGGCTTTCGGTGACACCCTCCAACTCATGGATGTTGTAGGTTTGATTATTGTAGCTTTCGGCGTATCAATTGTTCAAACACCGCCCGAGTTAATGAGGCGAGTTCTAAGGCTCTCGGAACCTTGAAAACTATAGGATGTTGTCCGTAATTGCGGTTCTTATCCGATTTAGGCGAAAGTGCCTTCGTTTAACTCAACCAGCTGAACGGCGAAGGGATAACGCTCTTCTGGCATATTCACCTTAGACAATTATGTTAAACAACGTGTGCCATCATAAAAATAAAATACTTCCCGGTTCGTTCATTTACTGACTGCACGAAAATTTTTCAGCGAAAATCTGTTTAGCTGAACCCTGCAGATTCGAGACCGAAGAACCTGGAGCTCTGCCTGAACGCGCACACGCCGTCATGTGCTCCGGAAGCGGAAGTATAGATTCATAGCGTACGATTGCGTTGACCCGGCGGTCAACATGATCATTGGAAGCAGCGGTTCGTTTGCAGTCCCGGAAACTTGGAACCTACGAGAAGAAAGGTATGACTATGGCTAAGAAAATTTATAACTTCAAACCTGGCCCCGCTACGTTACCGGATGAAGTCATGCAGAAAGCGCAGGACGAATTTACGGATTACCAGGGTCAGGGTTACGGTATTGCTGAAGAAAGTCACCGCAGCAAGACGTTCCAGGAGATTATGGACAAAACCCAGAACAATATCCGCGAACTGCTAGGCATTGGAGATGACTACGCAGTGCTGTTCCTACAGGGCGGCGCGAGTCTGCAGTTCTCGATGCTTCCGATGAACCTCATGCTCGATGGTAAACCCGCCTGCTATGCTGACACCGGCTCCTGGGCGAGTAAAGCAATTAAAGAAGCCAAGTTGTTCGGCGACGTCAACGTTGTATACAGCGGCAAGGAAAAGAATTATTCAGAAATCGGTGATCCGCACAGCTGGCAGATTCCCGCGGATGCCTCCTACTGCTACGTCTGTACCAACAATACGATTTTCGGCACCCAGCTGAGATCTCTCCCTGACACAGGGAATGTGCCTGTGATAGCCGATATGTCAAGCGATATCTTCTCACGGCCTATCAACATGGACAATTACGACGTGATTTTTGCAGGGGCCCAGAAAAACCTCGGCCCCGCGGGCGTTACACTGGTGGTTATGCGGAAAGATCTGGCGGAACGCACGAAAGACACCGTTCCCACGATGCTGGCCTACCCCACACACATCGAGAAGAACTCGCTTTTCAATACGCCGCCGACATTTGCCATCTACATGGTTGGCCTCATGACGGACTGGATCAAAAAGCAAGGCGGATTGGAAGGAATGGAGAAACTTACCAACGCCAAATCCAACAGTCTGTACGAGTACATTGACTCGAGCAGCTTCTATACCGGCACCGCGGAACCGGCGGATCGTTCCACAATGAACGTCTGCTTACGGCTGCCTACCGAGGAACTTGAACAAAAATTCCTTAAGGAAAGCGAAGAAGCCGGACTCCTGGGCTTAAAGGGACACCGCTCTGTCGGGGGAATTCGAGTCAGCATATACAACGGCATGCCGTTGCAGGGTGTCGAAAAACTCATTGATTTCATGAGTGAATTCGAAAAAGCAAACAGCTGAGGCCCTGCTGAATTTTCACTGCAAGAGGTAGCTCGTGGATCGAGGCGCAGAACGACGAGAGGCATCTGCTTGACAGGGGAGCGGCTGTTATTTTTCCTTGCTCAGGCAGTTATCTTCCGCGGTCGCGGTGTGTATGTCCGATGTCTGAAGGCCGGACAAGGAGTTCTCGGACCAAACCGCACCCAGCCACGATCGACGAGCTGCCCTTCTCCCCGAATATATACACGATGCGCATAGGGTATCCCCTATAGAGAGGGGACGACTTTACAATTTTCTGTAGTGGTCAATACCCCGCGGTTCGTTATATTGCGGGATATTCAACGGCAACGTGCCGGTAACGATAAGGAATATTTTGCCCAAACAATTTGTGACTGACAATTGTGCCAATACAAGAGATGGCCTGGGAATTCTGGAATTATTCGAAGACCCCCTTTAAGAAAGTATAAGAGAAATGCACCCATTTCGAACGCACACCTGTAACGATCTGCGTATTGAGCATGTAAACGAACACGTCCGTCTGTCCGGCTGGGTCCACCGCGTCCGGGACCACGGTGGCATCATCTTTATCGATTTAAGGGACCATTACGGTATTACGCAGATCGTGATCAACCCCGAACAGGATTTCTACCAAACCTCAGAACGATGGCGACTTGAATCTGTCCTCTGTTTTAGCGGAACCGTTCTGAAACGGAGCGAAGAAACCCGCAACGAAAAACTGGACACCGGCGAGATCGAGGTACACGCAGAGCAGATGCAGGTTCTGGCAGATGCCGAAATCGCCCCGTTTTCTGTGGCCAAAGAAGAAGAATGCGACGAAAATCTCCGACTGAAATACCGTTTCCTCGATCTGCGACGCTCACGCATGCATGAGAACATTATGCTACGGTCAAAGATCATTTCCGAAAGCCGCCGCCTGCTGGAAGGGATGGGCTTCAACGAGTTCCAGACACCTATCCTGACGGCCAGTTCACCGGAAGGCGCGAGAGACTACCTCGTGCCCAGTCGGCTGCATCCGGGGAATTTCTACGCGCTGCCGCAGGCGCCTCAACTGTACAAACAACTCCTGATGTCAGGCGGTTTTGACCGGTACTTTCAGATCGCCCCCTGCTTTCGGGACGAAGACGCACGCGCGGACAGATCTCCGGGCGAATTCTACCAGATCGATATTGAGATGTCATTTGTCACGCAGGAAGACGTTTTTCAGGCGGTTGAAGAGCTTCTTCATGGGATATTCAGTAAATTCAGTGACGCTCCGGTCACCGAAAAACCGTTTCCGCGGATCACATACGAACAGAGTATGTTGAAGTACGGCACTGATAAGCCGGACCTGAGAGTGCCGATTGAAATCCAGGACGTCTCCGAACTGTTCCGCGGCAGTCAGTTCAAGGCTTTTGCGGAGGAGGTCCAAGCGGGAGGAGTTATCCGCGCCATACCTGTCCACGGCATCGGCGACCAGCCCCGCAGCTTCTTCGATAACATGATCGAATTCGCCCAAAGCAAGGGCGGAAAAGGCCTCGGGTATCTCGTTTGGACCGAAGAAGGCATAAAGAGCCCGATCACCAAGTTTCTGGATCAGTCCACGTGTGAAGAACTACAGCAGCGTGGCGGTATGCAACCCGGGGACGTAATGTTCTTTGTGGCCGACAAAAAGAAGACAGCCGAAGCCGTGGCGGG
>CAJXKU010000038.1 GCA_913055945.1 uncultured Lentisphaerota bacterium
GCAAGGTTCTGGACGAAGGTGAAGCGGGAGATAACATCGGCTGCCTCCTGCGAGGCGTCAAGAAAGAAGACGTCCAACGGGGACAGGTTCTCGCCGTACCCGGCTCAATTACGCCGCACAAGAAGTTCAAAGCTGAAGTCTATGTCCTGAGTAAAGACGAAGGTGGACGGCACACGCCCTTCTTCAGCGGTTACCGTCCCCAGTTTTATTTCCGCACCACCGATGTCACCGGCGTCATCACGCTGCCCGAAGGCACCGAAATGGTCATGCCCGGGGATAACGCCAATCTCGATATCGACCTCATCGAGCCCATAGCCATGGAAAAAACCCAGCAGTTCGCCATCCGCGAAGGCGGACACACGGTCGGTGCGGGTCGAGTTACAGACATTATTGAGTAGAGTACTGTTGACCAGGGGTTATCTCTTAGCAGCGGAACCGGAGGGTTCCCCTTTCGGGAGAGAGATAACCCCGCAACACTCCAGAGACGCAACGAGGATGTACCTATTATGCCGCAAGAAGTAATAACACTCGCTTGTACAGAGTGCAAACGCCGGAATTATACGACAACGAAAAACCGCCAGAACATTACGTCCAGGCTTGAAAAGAAAAAGTACTGCCCGGCGGAGCGACAACACACTCTACATCGCGAGACCAGAAAATAAACCACGCACATACTGAGCAGGTACGACTTCGGCAGGTGAGTAGCTCAGTATGGGAGAGCAGCGGTCTCCAAAACCGCAGGTCGCAGGTTCGAGTCCTGTCTCACCTGCCATCTTAACTTTTTTACGCCCAAAGAACGGCAACATTTCAAGATATCGTGTAAACGTCCGTATCCTTAAGCAAGTAGGGGCAGGGATGAATCCCATTCAGCGCATAAGAAATTTTTACCACGAAGTAATAACTGAATTAAAAAAGTGCACTTGGCCTTCACGAAGTGAGCTGATGGAATCGACATTACTTGTTATAGTATCCATTATCATTCTGGGGATTTTCGTCGCCGTCGTGGATCAAGTCACTCAATACTTTATTGACCTTATCGCCTCCTGACTGTGTCCGGCCCGCACCGGCATGGGCACGCGCGAAATACAGATACTATAAAAACACACTAGATTTCGAAGATGACTGACGAAAACACACAGAACAGTACTGAAGAGCAACAGGAAGGTAAGTGGTACGTCGTCCACGTTCTTTCTGGGCAGGAAAATAAAGTAAAACAGTCCATCGAAAAGTTGCGTGAAAACGAAGGCGTCGATGACTTGGTTTACGAAGTGGCCGTACCCACTGAGAAGGTATCTGATACCAAACGGGGGCAGAAAACCGTCGTAAACCGCAAATTTTTTCCCGGCTACATTCTTGTACGGATGCAGCTCTACGACGACGAGGGCCAAATACTCGAACGCGCGTGGTACTTTCTACGCAACATGCAAGGCGTTATGGGCATTGTAGGCGGCGAACGCCCCATGCCTCTGGACGATAACGAAGTACAGCGGATAATGCACCAGGCGAGCGACTCCGCCGAAGCGGCTAAACCGAAAGTCAGCTATCAGGTCGGCGACAGCGTCACCGTGAAAGACGGCCCCTTCGAAAACTTTGAAGGAACTGTACAGGATGTTGATGCGGAGCGAGGGAAACTCCAACTGTCTGTAACCATTTTCGGACGGTCTACGCCCCTGGAAGTTGAATACTGGCAGGTCGAGCGAAACTGACGCGACGGTTACCGAAGTACTCGGCGTTCATTCGCCTTCAGAACGGCCGTCAAAAGAACGCCTTTTAAAGAAACGGGACGACAGCACAAGAGGAAAGACACTCCAACCAACGGCTGATAACAGATTTAACGTGCAACGCACTGAGTAAACATTCACGGACAAGCTAATTAGTAAACAATACGGAATCGAGGAACACGCCTGACGATGGGTAAAAAAGTAATTGACACCATAAAGCTCCAGATACCGGGCGGCCAGGCTAATCCTGCCCCCCCGGTGGGCCCCGCACTTGGCCAGGCAGGGGTCAACATTATGGAGTTCTGCAAACAATTCAATGCAGAAACGCAGGAACAAACCGGTACAACTATACCGGTCCTGATCACCGTCTATCAGGACCGGTCGTTTAGTTTCGAGCTAAAATCACCACCTGCCGCCACGCTCCTGAAGGAAGCGGCCGAACTTGCATCCGGTGCCACCGAGGCAGGGCGAGAAACAGTCGGACGCGTTCCGCAACAGCAGGTGGAGGAGATCGCCGAACGAAAAATGCGTGACCTGAACGCCCGTTCAAAAGAAGCAGCTGTTCGCATAATCGAAGGCACAGCGAAGAGCATGGGAATCGAGGTGGAATAAATGAAACGAGGAAAAAATTACCGAGAAAAGCTCGCGAAACTTGACCGTCATCACCCATATCCGCTCGACGAGGGTATCAGTATTCTGAAGGACCTCCCGTCAGCGAATTTCGACGAAACGATCGAGATGGCGCTGAAACTCGGCATTGACCCCCGAAAATCGGACCAGATTATACGCGGCGCCCTCGTACTGCCCCGGGGAACCGGACAGCAGAACCGCGTAGCAGTGGTAGCAGAAGGCCAACCCGCCACCGCGGCAGAAGAGGCAGGGGCAGATGTCGTCGGGTTCAACGACCTGATCGAGAATATTGAGAACGGGTGGCTTGAGTTTGACGTGCTCATCGCTACCCCGGACGCTATGAAATCGCTCCGAAAACTCGGACGCGTCCTCGGGCCAAGGGGACTGATGCCCAATCCAAAAACGGGCACCGTTACCGAGGACACGGCTCAAGCTGTAAAGGAAGCCAAAGCAGGACGCGTAGAGTTCCGGACAGATCGCACAGGATGCCTCCATGTCCCTGTGGGCAAAAAATCCTTCGAACAGGATGCCTTGAAGGACAATGTGCTTGCCGTTTCCCAGCATGTGCAGCAGAATCGGCCGGCTAGCGTAAAGGGATCGTACGTACAGACTGCTGCACTCTCGTCTACGATGAGCCCAGGAATAAAGCTCGACGTCCGTGACTTAACATAAGGTGTAAAGGCTATGCGGGAAGAAAAACGACAAATGGTAAAAGATTTAGGTAGCGTACTCGAACCCGCTACCGGTGTAGTTCTTATTAACTACAAAGGTCTTTCAGTTGCAGAGTTTACAGAAGTGCGGGAAAGACTTGCACAGATAAACGCCCACTGCCAGGTCGTGCCCAATCGCCTTTTCCGTCGCGCCGCTACAGAAATCGGGCAAGAAGAACTTGCCGAGCGCGTAGCCGAAGGCGATACGGCCATGGTTACAACCGGGGACGACCCTATACAAACCGTTAAGTGCATAAACGAATTCGTCGAAAAGTATGACCAGGTCGCCTTCAAGTGCGGACTTATCGATGGGCAGGTCTGCGACAAGGAAGAAATGGCACAACTGGCAGCCCTACCCTCCAAACAAGCCTTGCAGGCACAACTACTTACGGTTTTAAATGGTCCTGCACAAAAACTTGTGGGCGTACTGAACAACAGCACGGCAAGCCTCGTCTACGCCCTTCAGGCATACGTCGACAAGAAACAGAAATCCGAATCCTAAAAAAACGGAGGACTCAACAATGGCAGAAGAAGAGCAAACCAACGTCGAAGTCTCGGAAGAGATGGAAAAGTTTATATCCTATGTCGAGAACCTCAGCGTGCTTGAACTGTCTAAAATGGTGAAAGCACTCGAAGAACGTCTGGGCGTAAGCGCCGCCGCCCCAGCCGCTGCTGCCGCAGCGCCTGCCGCGGACGCCGGCCAGGCAGAAGCCGCGGCTGAAGAACAGACCGAATTTGACGTCATGCTGAATTCGGTCGGCGACCAGAAGATCGGTGTCATCAAAGAAATCCGCTCTATCACTGGTCTCGGCCTTAAGGAAGCAAAGGCCTTTGTGGAAGAGTTGCCCAAAGCCGTCAAAGAAGGCGCCTCCAAAGAAGAAGCTGACAAAATCAAGGAGCAACTCGAAAACGCCGGAGCGACGGTGGAAATAAAATAACCCACTGTCACGGCATCCCACGACACGGCCACAAGGATGACTACGGTAACGAATATGCACTAACACAGCCGGGTGAGGCATCCGCGACGCACACCCTGCAAAAAGACACGAGCAAAAGGTGACCGATGGCTGAAAGATTAAACTGTGGAAAACTTAATGAGGTGGTCGAGCCGCCTGATCTCGTAGGTGTCCAGCTCGACTCCTACGCTGAATGCCTTCAGCGTGACAAAGATGCTTCTGAGCGGGAATGTCAAGGGCTGGAGGAAGTTTTTCAGGAAGTGTTCCCTGTGGAAAGTTTCGATCAGCAATGCGTGCTCGACTACGTCCGGTATGAGATCGGCGAACCTAAAATCGATATGGTCTCTGCCCTCAAAGACGGAGAAACGTACGCTGTCCCTCTACACGTGGATTTCCGTTTACAGAGCTCCGGCGAGACCAAAGAGGAACGTGTATACATGGGTGATATTCCACTCATGACATACCGCGGCAGTTTCGTTATAAACGGAGCAGAACGCGTCATTGTAAGCCAACTTCACCGCTCACCCGGCATTTTCTTTGAGGAAGGAAGTCATGCCAGTGGTCGGCGCCTGTTTTCCTTTCGCGTCATTCCCGACAGGGGATCGTGGCTAGACGTACAGTTTGATATCAACGACCTTCTATTCATCTATCTCGACCGTAGACGCCGCCGACGCAAATTCCTCATCAGCACTTTCCTCCGCGCAATAGGCTGGGAAACAAATCGGGAATTGCTGGATAATATCTACGGCGTACAGGATATTTCCATCGCGGAACTCGAGAGCAAGGAAGATCCCGGGGTCTACTACGTCGCGGAGGATATTACACCTGACAACCAGGAAGAGGACGAGGAGGAAGAGTGCATCGTCGAAGGGCTCTCTTCCGTCGATCCCGACATCCTTGAGCGTTGCCGCGAGGCCGGAATTGACAGCCTGCCCGTCGTTGACACCTCTACCAACGGCGACTACTTCATTCGCTGTCTCCAGCGTGACCCTACAAGCAACAGCGAAGAAGCCCTTAAAGAAGTTTACCGACGAATGCGCCCCGGAGATCCGCCCAATGTAAATAACGCAAAACAACTCCTTAAACGACTCTTTTTCGATCCCAGAAGATATGACCTGGGCCGTGTCGGCCGCCACAAGATTAATCAGAGACTGAACCTCGACATTCCCGGCGATCAAAGGACCCTGGTTAAGGAAGACCTTGCCGCCGGCACGCAGGCGCTGATGGCCCTACGTAACGGTCACGGCCACCTTGACGACATCGATCACCTTGGCAGCAGGCGCGTGCGAACGATCGGAGAACAACTGCAAAATCAATGCCGCGCCGGCCTCATGCGTACCGAGAGACTCGTCAGGGAACGAATGACCCTCTTCGACACCAAAACGGACGAAATAACCCCCAGTAAACTCATTAATACGAAAGCCTTTGCAAGCGTCATACGGGATTTCTTCGGTCGCAATCAACTGAGTCACTATATGGATCAGACCAATTCTTTGGCAGAGCTGACAAACAAGCGCCGACTCAGCGCCCTTGGCCCAGGCGGCTTAAGCAGAGAACGTGCCGGATTTGAAGTCCGCGACGTACACTCAAGCCACTATGGACGCATCTGCCCAATCGAAACACCGGAAGGCCCCAATATCGGCCTGATCTCCTCCCTCGCTCTCTACGCCCAGATCAACGGCTTTGGATTTATCGAGACCCCCTACCGCCAAGTCAAAAATCGCATAGTTAAGAAGGCGGTTGATTACCTACCCGCTGATGTGGAAGAGCAGTACACGATCGCACAGGCCAACGCCCCGCTTAACGAACAACAACGCTTTCTACGCGATACTATTCTCTCCCGCTACGGGGGAGACTCGGCCGAAAAGCCGGCCGAAGAAGTCGACTATATGGACGTATCCCCGAAACAGCTTGTCAGTGCAGCAGCCGGATTAGTGCCCTTCCTGGAACACAACGATGCTAACCGGGCACTGATGGGCGCTAACATGCAACGTCAAGCCGTACCGTTGCTCCAAGCCGACTCCCCCATCGTCGGCACAGGCCTCGAGGGAAAGGTAGCCCGAGATTCCCGAGCCGTAAAAACCGCAACCACCGAAGGAATTGTGGCCGCAGCCTCCTCAAAGCGCGTAATCACCACAGCCGACGGAAAAATGCCGGAAGAAACGGAACACCCCGAATCCGTCCAGGAATACGAATTGGAAAAATACATGCGATCCAATTCATCCACGCTGATCAACCAACGCCCCGCCGTCACCAGCGGGACAAAAGTGAAAAAGGGCGACGTTATCGCCGATGGAGCCTGCACGGAAAGTGGCGAACTGGCCCTTGGACGCAATATCAGCGTCGCCTTTATGTCCTGGTACGGATATAACTTTGAAGACGCGATCCTTGTCAGCGAACGACTGGTACGCGACGACGTCTATACCAGTATACACGTGTCCGAACATGAAATAACCGCCCGAGACACAAAATTAGGCCCCGAAGAAGTCACGCGGGATATCCCCAACGTCAACGAAGAAGCACTTCGTAATCTTGATCACGAAGGTGTGATCCGCATAGGCGCTGAAGTTGAACCCGGGGATATCCTGGTAGGAAAAATCACCCCTAAGAGCGAGACTGAGCTGGCTCCTGAAGAGCGACTTCTGCGTGCCATCTTCGGCGAAAAAGCCGCCGATGTCAAAGACAGTTCGCTATACGTGCCGGGCGGCACGTCCGGGATTGTGCTTGACGTCCGCGTCCAGCGAAGACAGGACCCGACCCAGGAAAAGATGTCCCGAACGGAGATGAACCAACAGATTAAAGAAGCAAACGATACCTGCCAGAATCAGTGCAACTCCATTATGGAAGAACTGGCAGCTGCCCTCGGCGAAACCCTATTGGGCGAAAAGCTCTCGGTGGCGGTCATGGCCACAGATGAGGACCAGGAAAATGCCCTTATTCCCGCCAACCGAAAAATAACGAAAGTAATGCTCAAACGTTTGGCCGAACATTACGATTCATACACACTCCCTGACGGAGAGACCAAGCGGACAATCGATGATATCGTCCGCCCCTACCAAAGACGCATCGAAGACGTTAAACTGCGTAGAGACGAAATGATCTCCCGCCTCGAAGAGAGCGGCGGTGCCGAACCCGGCGTCATTAAATCTGTACGCGTCTACATCGGCAGCAAACGCAAGCTTTCCGTAGGCGATAAAATGGCCGGCCGTCACGGCAACAAAGGCGTTATTGCCAACATCGTGCCCGTCGAGGACATGCCCTTCATGGCCGACGGCACCTCTGTCGACATGGTGCTTAACCCCCTCGGCGTTCCCAGCCGTATGAATGTGGGACAGGTTCTGGAAACCCACGTCGGCTGGGCTGCTCAATTATTGGGCCTGAAGGTTGCCTCGCCCGTTTTCGATGGCGTCAGCGAAGAAGAAATCCAGCGAATGTTGCGTGAAGGCCGCCAACGGCAGGCGGAACAGCAGGGGTGGTCGACCAACGACGAAGGCGAAGTTATAGACCGGCGCGGAAACATACGGAAAGACTATTTCGTTGAAGATGACGGAAAAACGCGGTTATATGACGGTCGTACCGGCGAAGCCTACGCTCAAAGGGTCGTTGTCGGCAACATTTACATGCTGAAACTCGATCACCTCGTGGTTAACAAGATCCACGCCCGAGCTGTTGGCCCTTATTCCCTGGTCACACAACAACCCCTCGGGGGTAAAGCTCAACACGGCGGTCAACGTTTTGGTGAGATGGAAGTCTGGGCTCTTGAAGCCTACGGAGCCGCCTACACACTGCAGGAGATGCTTACAGTCAAAAGTGACGACGTTTCCGGCAGAACCCGCATCTATGAGTCCATCATGCGCGGTGATAACTCCTTAACGGCCGGAACACCGGAATCCTTCAACGTTTTGACCAAAGAAATGCAAAGCCTCGGACTCGACCTGAGAGTCCGAAGAGGCGCCCAGGATTCCGGGCACGAACAATAAAAATACTACGACAACACAAAGCACCGAATAAGATGCTGATTATGGCTACGAATCCGTAGCCAGTGCGCATCAAGAATAAAAGGAGGGTATCCGTTGGATAGCAGTATCATAAAGCAGATGCTGGGGATCGATGAGTCCGACAGTTTTGATTGCGTTACCATTGGCGTGGGAGCGCCGGACGTAATGCGCTCCTGGAGCCGGGGAGAAATTAAAAACCCGGAGACCATCAACTACCGCACATTCAAACCGGAAAAAGGCGGCCTGTTCTGTGAACGTATTTTCGGCCCCACCCGCGATTGGGAGTGCAATTGCGGAAAATATAAGCGCATCAAACATAAAGGCATTGTGTGTGACCGTTGCGGCGTCGAGGTAACTCAATCCCGCGTACGGCGCGAACGAATGGGCCACATAGAACTCGCGGTGCCGATTTCCCACGTATGGTATTTCAAATGTATGCCCAGCCGTCTGGGGCTCCTGCTGGACATGAGCACCCGCGATCTTGAACATGTGTTGTACTACGAAAAATGGATTGTCACCGACCAGGGTGACACCCCGCTCGAATATCGGTCCCTTCTCACCGACGAAGAATACCAGGAAGCTCGCGACACGTACGGGGACAATTTTGAAGTAGGTATTGGCGCCGAAGCTGTTGAAAAACTTCTGGGTGACCTCGATCTCGAAGGGATCAGGGATGACCTTAAAGCGCAGATGGCAAATACTAGAAGTAAGGCCGTTCGCCGAAAAGTCGCGAAACGTCTGCGTGCTGTTGAAGGCTTCGTCGAAGGCAACATGGATCCCCGCTGGATGATTCTCAGAGTTCTGCCGGTACTCCCCCCCGACTTACGTCCCCTGGTCCCGCTGGAAGGAGGACGCTTTGCCACCTCGGACCTGAATGATCTTTACCGCCGGGTCATCAACAGAAACAATCGGCTGAAGAATTTACTGGAACTCCGTACCCCCGAAGTTATTATCCGTAACGAAAAACGCATGTTGCAGGAAGCGGTAGACGCTTTGCTTGACAACGGCCGGCACGGCAGACCTGTCACTGGAACGGGGAATCGGCCGTTGAAATCCCTAAGCGACATGCTGAAAGGCAAACAGGGGCGTTTTCGGCAGAACCTGCTGGGTAAGCGCGTCGACTATTCCGGACGTTCCGTCATTGTTGTAGGCCCCGAGCTCAAGATCCATCAATGCGGTATTCCGAAAACTATGGCCTTGACCCTGTTTGAACCCTTCATCATGCGGCGCCTTAAGGACCGGGGCTATGTACACACTGTCAGAAGTGCAAAGAAGATGATCGAAGGCGGTTCACCCGAAGTGTGGGACATCCTCGACGAAGTCACGCAGGACCATCCGGTTATGCTTAACCGCGCCCCAACCCTGCATCGGCTAAGCCTGCAAGCATTTCAACCCGTTCTGACTGAGGGGCTGGCGATACGTCTCCATCCGCTGGTCTGCCAACCGTACAACGCAGACTTCGACGGGGACCAGATGGCTGTTCACGTCCCCCTTTCGAATGAGGCACAACTCGAGTCCCGCATGTTTATGATGGCAGAGGAGAACATCTTCTCCCCGGCCGACGGCAAACCGATCACTACCCCAACCCAGGACATTACACTTGGTTGCTACTATCTAACCTTTATGCGTCGCATTAACGACGAAGATCAACAGCACAACGCAAAAGCATTTTCTTCCTATGCGGAACTCCTGATAGCCCTTGAGGAAGGTTGTGTTGGCATGCAGGAAATGGTAAAGATCCCGAATCCCGACTACGGCTCCGAAGACAGGCCTTGGGGAGATTCAACTTCGCGTCTTCTTGTGACAACGCCGGGGCGTTGCATTTTCAACGAAGTGTGGCCCGAAGAGATGGGCTTCTTCAACGCCTTGGCCGATAAACGCACTTTGGCGCGCATGGTTGACGAGTGCCACGCTGTAACCGGACGTGAAAAAACAATTCAAATGCTCGACGAACTGAAAGATCTCGGCTATCGCTACGCCACAGAAGCCGGCTTCTCCATCGGCATTGAAGATATGATGATTCCGGCCGAGAAACAGGAACGCATCCAGGAAAGTCACGAAGAAATCCGGAAAGTCTGGGAACAGTACCGCCAGGGCGTCATTACGGAGAAGGAACGCTACAACAAATGTGTTGACATCTGGACCCAAGTGAACAACCATCTGGCAAGCGTACTTTTCCAAACCCTCCAGCACAATGCCGGATCAAGTGAGATCAATCCGGTATACGCGATGCTCGACTCCGGGGCCAGGGGCAGCCGCGATCAGATCCGTCAGCTCGGCGGCGTCCGAGGTCTCATGGCCAAACCGTCGGGAGAAATCATTGAACGGCCGATCCTGGCTAACTTCCGCGAAGGTCTCAGCGTTCTGGAATACTTTCTAAGCTCTCACGGCGCCCGAAAAGGCTTAGCGGATACAGCCCTGAAGACCGCAGACTCAGGCTACTTGACCCGAAAACTTGTTGACGTTGCGCAGGATATCGTCTGTACCGAATATGACTGCGGTACCGTCAACGGCCTCTGGGTAAAAGCTATCCGGGAAGGCGACGAAGAACTGGTCCCGCTGAAAGACCGCATCGTCGGTCGCTTCAGTGTAGACGATATACACGACCCCCTTACAGACGAGCACGACTCACTCATAGTGAGAGCGAACCAGGAAATAACCGCAGAAATCGCAGAGCGAATCGTTGACGTCGGCGTTGAAAACGTTCACATCCGCTCTGTACTGACGTGCGAAAGCGAATTCGGTGTCTGCAGCATGTGCTACGGACGGAATCTTGCGCTCGGCGACTTGCCCCAAAAAGGTGACGCGCTCGGTATTATGGCCGCACAATCCATCGGGGAACCCGGTACTCAGCTAACCATGCGCACTTTCCACTATGGAGGAACAGCCGCAGCCTCCCTCAAACAACCCTTCCTGAAGGCAAAGAGCAAAGGACGACTGCACCTCCAGGAGGCACGTACTGTTGAGCAACAGGATGGAAACGCCGTTGTACTGAACAAAAACGGAATCGCGATCCTCGAGGATGAAAACGGCGTAGAAAATGAAAGACACGAACTCGTCTCCGGGGCGACACTATTTAAAAACGAAGGCGATACCGTCGAAGAGGGAGAAATCTTCGCCAGATGGGATCCTTATAACGTCCCCATCATCACCAAGACCACTGGACGGGTAGAATACAGAGACCTCATTGAGGGCGTAACCTATCAACGCGAACTCAATAAAGCGAGTCAAACTGAAGAGTTGATGGTTCTCGAACATCGTGAAGATCTGCACCCACAGGTTGTTGTACTCAATGAAGAAGGGGAAATGGTCGACCACTACAGTCTCCCCGGCGGTGCACACCTGATGGCCACTGAAGGCCAGTGGGTTAACGCCGGCAGCACACTTGCCCGCATGCCTCGCGAAAGCGTGCGCACCAAAGACATCACCGGCGGCCTGCCGCGCGTTGCCGAGCTCTTTGAAGCACGTCGCCCCAAAGAGGCCGCAGAAATCGCAAAGATTGATGGTGTCGTCGAACTGGGCGCCGTTTCCCGAGGAAAACGCACAGTTAAAATCCACGATCCGGAGAGCGGCGAATCAGAAGAACACACTATGCCCGTCGGCAAGCGCCTCGTAGTCTTCGACGGCGACGTCGTACGTAAGGGCCAGCAGTTGACAGACGGCGCCGTAGTACCGCACGAACTGCTGGAAGTATGCGGCCCTCAGGAGCTGCGTCAATATCTCGTCAACGAAGTCCAGCAGGTCTACCGGCTGCAGGGTGTTGAAATCAACGATAAACATATTGAATTAATCGTACGCCAGATGATGCGCAAAGTTCGCATCACTGAGCCCGGGACCACGCGCTTCCTGTACGGAGAGGCCGTTGAGCGTCCCGAATTCCGGGCTGAGAACAACCGCGTTACAGCCGAAGGCGGACGCCCCGCCGAAGCACAACCCATGCTGCTCGGCATTACCAAGGCCTCTCTCGAGACCCCCAGCTTTATCTCCGCGGCTTCCTTCCAGGATACCACGAGGGTACTGACAGAAGCCGCCACACAGGGGCAGATAGATCCATTACGCGGTTTCAAAGAAAACGTGATCATGGGACATCTTATCCCCGCTGGTACAGGCTATTGGCAGAACCGCCAATTCACCCTCAAACGCAACACGGGCGAGGAAGAGACCGAGGAGGAGACGACGGAAGAAGGACAGGAGCAGGGCAAGTCGGAAGAAGACGCGGCCTCCGCCGCAAAAGCCTTACTGGATTTGTAGACTGATTTTTCCGGCTGTTCCGGACCACAAATGTCGGTTCAGACTTGCTTCAGGCCAACGTCGTTATATATTACAGCTTTGCACGAAGAAAAGATTGAGGTGCCAACATGCCCACAATAAATCAACTCGTAAGAAAAGGAAGGAAGCGCCGCGGCGCCAAACGCAAAAACCGCGCGCTGGAAAGTTGTCCCCAACGTCGAGGCGTATGCGTGCAGGTAACTACACGCACGCCCAAAAAGCCTAACTCTGCTTTACGCAAAATCGCCCGTGTGCGATTAACCAACGGTCAGGAAGTTAGTGCTTATGTGGGCGGCGAAGGTCACAACCTCCAGGAACACAGTGTGGTCATGGTTCGAGGCGGCCGCGTAAGGGATCTTCCCGGTGTCCGCTACCATGTCGTCCGTGGCGCACTTGATTGTTTAGGTGTTGAAGACAGAAAACAAGGTCGCTCCAAATACGGCACAAAGAAAGCCTGACGGCGGACACCTGTTCGATTGATTACAAGGAGCCGACGCCAATGCAATGGCTTCATTCTTGGGCGCCGTTGCGGCGGTGATGTTCATTCTTAACACCGAATACAGCCAATTCAGCTTACAGGAACTGAACAAGTTTTTACACCGAACAATGACGAAAGCGAGATAGGATATGCGACGAAGGCGAGCAGAAAAACGACAACTGGTTCCCGACGTTCGTTACAACAGTGAAATCGTCACCCGACTGATCAACATCGTGATGAAACGCGGGAAAAAATCCGTGGCTCAAAGCATCGTTTACGGCGCGTTCGATTCGCTTGCCCAGCGGGAAAAGGACGCTGAAGCTTTGGAAATTTTCCTGCAGGCACTGGAAAACGCCAAACCCAAAGTTCAGGTTAAGGCGCGCCGAATTGGCGGAGCAACATACCAAGTGCCCGTCGAAGTGGATCCGGATCGCCAAGTCGCCATCGCATTGCGCTGGCTCTGGCAATACGCAAGAGAGCGTAAAGGGATCCCCATGGCCGACGCGCTTGCTTCCGAGTTGGCGGACGCATACCACGAAACAGGAAGCGCCGTAAAGAAGCGTGACGACACCCATAAAATGGCCGCGGCAAATCGCGCTTTTGCACATTTCCGTTAACACCTTGGCACGCTTAGTAGAACAAGACTTACCGATGCATGACTAAAGGTAACCGAAGAAAATGGCTAATCAGCAACAGATCCGAATAAAACTGCAGGCATTTGATCACAGGACACTCGACCAGTCTGTGGAAGATATCGTCAGTACCGTACGCCGTACCGGGGCCCAAATCGCCGGCCCGGTTCCACTCCCTGTGAACATTAAGCGCTTCAGTGTCAACAGAAGTCCACACGTCAACAAAAAATCAATGGAGCAATTCGAACTCCGCACCCATAAAAGACTTATCGACATCACGAACCCCACAGCCAAAACGGTTGACGAACTTAAGAAATTGAGTCTCCCGGCGGGCGTTGACATCCGGATAAAGATTTAGAAGGAAACATCGCGATGAAAGGCATTATCGGTAAAAAACTCGGAATGGCCCACACCTACGACAGCGACGACAACCGGATCCCCGTTACTGTCCTTAAAGCGGGTCCGTGCACCGTGCTGCAGGTCCGCTCTCAGCACAAGGACGGGTACAATGCCGTGCAACTCGGATTCGGGCAGAAGAAGAAAAAAAACACACCTCAGCCGGAACTAGGGCACGCAGCCAATGCCGGCCTCCAGGAGAATCCCCCTGCTGTCATGCGCGAAATTCGCGCTGATTCACCGGTCGAGCACGGAATAGGGGACCAAATAAAAGTCGACCAGTTCGCCGTGTCCGAATACGTGGACGTGATCGGAACCACAAAAGGCCGCGGATTCCAGGGCGTCGTTCGACGCTGGAATTTCGGCGGCGGGCGCGCGAGCCACGGCTTTGCCTGGACCCGTAAGCCCGGATCTGTCGGCATGTGCGAAAATCCCGGCCGCATCTACAAAGGCCGAAAGATGCCCGGCCATATGGGCAACCGACGCTCAACGGTCCAAAACCTCCAGGTGGTTGACGTACGTCCAGACGACAATATCATGCTTGTAAAGGGATCTGTCCCGGGTAGTATCGGAAGCGTGGTAATAGTAAAAGATGCATGCAAAAAACCAAGCGGAGCTCTCGCCGATGAATAAAGATATAGCTGTCCATAACCAGGAAGGCACCAAAACGGAAACTATAACTGTCGAAGATTCCCGACTTGAATCCGCCAAAGGGGAACAGGCGGTACATGAGACGGTGCAGGCATATCTGGCGAACCAGCGACGCGGCACTGCCTCCGCTAAGACCCGTAGCGAAGTCCGTGGCGGCGGAGAGAAACCTTACCGGCAAAAAGGGACGGGGCGCGCTCGCGCCGGCAGCATTCGCAGTCCTCTCTGGATCGGTGGCGGCGTCACCTTTGGGCCGAAACCGCGCAGCTATTACAAACGCGTCAACAAAAAGGTCAAACGCCTCGCCCTGAAGCGTGCTTTCACAGAGCGGCTTACGGAAGGTGCAGTTGTAGCACTTGAAGAGTTGGCGCTCCAGAAACCCAATACGAAAGCTCTCTCCCGCGTGATGAACAGCCTGAACGCCACACGCACTGCTCTATTGGTCTTTGGCCAAGCCGATACAAACGTCAAGCAGTCCAGCCGCAATCTTGAGCATGTCTTCGCCACGGAGGCGGAAAAGGTCAATCCCTATTGGCTCTTGAAACATGAAACAATCGTCTTTACCAAAAGCGGCTGGGAGATTTTCAGCAAGCGACTGGATGGGGGTTCAACCAATGAAGGATCCGTATAAAATTATACATACTTTGCTCGTAACCGAGAAGGGAACCGAACAAGCAGACGACCTCGGTCAGTATACATTTAAAGTTGCAAAAGACGCAAACAAACACGATATCAGATTTGCCGTAGAAGCACTCTTCGACGTTACCGTAGCTAATGTTAACGTTATGAACTATAATGGAAAGAAAAAGCGCAGGCGATCCCTGCACTTCGGCAAGAGGCCCGACTGGAAGAAAGCGGTCGTGACGCTCAGCGAAGGCAGCATAGAACTCGTATGATCAGATCAGTCATTACTACAGCATCGTCATGCGCAGAAACACTCAAGGAACTGGAGTAGGATATGGCGTTGAAGCAATACAAGCCGACATCACCGGGGCGTCGTCACATGACGCTCTCAGACCGTACTGAAGTCACCAAGCAGACGCCCGAGAAACGTCTATCACACGGCAAGCGGAGTACCGGGGGACGCAGCAATCAGGGACGTATTTCCACAAAAGAGCGGGAAAGGGGGGCGAAGCGCAAGTACCGTGACATTGACTTCCGACGCGATAAAGACGGCGTTCCTGCCAGAGTAGCTGCTATAGAATATGACCCGAATCGAAGCGCCCGTATCGCTCTCCTCCATTACAGAGACGGAGAGAAGCGCTATATACTCTCACCGGTCGGCCTCTCAGTCGGCGACGAACTCTTGAGCGGAGACACGGCCGACTTTAGGACCGGGAACGCCATGAGGATCGAGCGCCTTCCGCTGGGCGTCGAACTCCACGCCATCGAAGCACAGCCCGGCGGCGGCGCCAAATTGGCTCGCAGTGCAGGACAAGCAGCACGCCTACGGGCCAAAGAAGGAAAGTACGCACAAGTGGCTCTGCCCAGTGGCGAAATACGCCTCATTCACCGCCGTTGTAAAGCGACGATCGGGAGGGTTGCTAACCTGGAACACTCCGCCCAGAACCTCGGCAAGGCGGGCAAAAACCGTTATCGCGGCTGGCGACCACACACCCGCGGCGTAGCCATGAACCCGATCGATCACCCCATGGGTGGTGGTGAAGGCCGAAGCAGCGGCGGCAGAAACC
Source organism: uncultured Lentisphaerota bacterium (assembly GCA_913055945.1). Taxonomy (GTDB): domain Bacteria; phylum Verrucomicrobiota; class Lentisphaeria; order Oligosphaerales; family CAJXKU01; genus CAJXKU01. The sequence continues at coordinate 16,130 of CAJXKU010000038.1, forward strand.
CGGTGTCACCTACCGGCATACCGGCAAAGGGCTATAGAACCCGAGATAAACGTAAGAGATCGGGCAAGTTCATTGTTCAAAGGAGGACCCAGAAGTGAGCAGGTCACTAAAAAAGGGGCCGTACGCGGCACAGGATCTCGTCGCAAAAGTGGAAAGGCTGAATCAAAGCGGCCGAAAGGAAACGATAAAAACCTGGTCCCGCCGCTCAATGATTCTCCCGGAATTCGTTGGCCACACTTTTGCAGTCCACAACGGAAGAGACTTCATAAACGTATTCGTCTCAGAAAACATGGTGGGCCATCGGCTCGGCGAATTTGCGCCGACGCGGACATTTCGTGGTCATGGGGCTATCAGTGGCCGCTAGGTTTTTGCTTATCGGTTCGGTTTTCCGGTCGTTAGTAGGCCGTTTCCTCCGCGTGGCCGCTGTCGACCATTGCAGACCACCCCAGGCACGCTTTCTTCATATTTTCGCATACGGACGGCATGCTGAGCAGACAGCCGAATCCACCCCCTTCGCCGAAGTCACCCTAAGGTTTTCACCGGATAGTGGGGCATGAAAGGCGTGCAATCCTCCTAGAATTAGAGGGTTATACTTGCAAATCGAATCAACGTGTTATAGTAAGGCTCTACGCAATCGCCATCCGTTAAACGTGTCCAAGATTTGAAAACTACGGCAAGTTATGACTATCCGTCATCGATAGTAAGCCGGGAGAAACTTCAAAATCACAGGCTCTCATTCAAAAGGGGAGATAATCTTGCACCATGGATTCTGAGACCCTCACACCCCAAGATACACTGAACGAATTCCCCGAACCCTGCCAAATCATCCCTCAAGAAGGAGAAACCACCTTTTCTGACGACGTTCGGCTCGCGACATCCAATGTGGTTCCTTTACAGCGCAAAGCCATGCGCGCAATCTTTTCCGATGCGGGTATCCGGGTCGTGGCCAACAAAAAGAAGTTTGTCATCGAAGTATATGTCAAAGAACCCGAAGCCGAAGATGTGGACGTTTCCGATGTACCGGAGTTCGCCCGGGAAGGCTTCTACACCGTCTCTATCCAGGACAACGTGGTCCAGATCAAAGCTGTAAGCCAGGAAGGCGCGCTGTGGGGTGCGCAAGCGTTCGCAGACCTGTTCATCAGACACCGCGACCACGGCCGCATCCAGAATTTAATATTCCGGGCCTGGCCCCAATGCTCCACACGAGGACTCTTCGCTGACGACCGCCTCCGCGTAGACACTATGGACGCCGAAGACTGCTTTCATCTCGTTGCCTCATTGGCTGATCTGCGCATGAACCATTTGGCCGCCCCCTTATTCGGGTGGACAAAAGATAAGCAAGGGGAAGGCCTTCGCCCTGCCCTGCTTTCACGTCTGCCTGAGGAAAGCGAAGCATTAAAGAGCGAAGAGTGTGCCAATGCCTTTAACGAAGAAGACGATGAACTGCCTTCTCTGTATTTACTGGATAACTACAAGGAATTCGTCAACTATACTCACGAGAGGGGACTTCAATTCGCCCCCATTGTGGATGGATTGGCTATGTCGGCACCTTTCGGCGTCTGGGCACCGGAAGCCTCCGCACTGGACGAAAACGGAAACCCCAAAGGACGGGGTATCTGCTGGACGAACAGCAAAGCGAAGCAATTTTGCGGGAACTTTTACGCCGCTTTTCTCAGTAAATATTTCCCCAAAGGGCTCGATGCGCTCCACCTCATCCTGGATACCACAAAAACGTGGGGTCAACAACATTTCACTGCTCAGGATATGTTGTGCGAATGTTCATCCTGCCAAAAGGGCCAAGCAACTGACGTCGTCCAAGGCTATATTTCATGGTTCGTAGATACGTTACGCGAAAACGGCGTGAATAAAATCATCTTCTGGGATCCGGAAGGCTGGACGAAGTCCACAAACGCCGTCGGGCAGAATGATGAGGTCATCACGGACTGGCAGGAGACGACCATCGGCGGCACGCACGGAACCGAGATATACCGCTGTACGGCAAACAATCACACTTTTGAGGAACCGGACGAACGCGAGC
>CAJXKU010000039.1 GCA_913055945.1 uncultured Lentisphaerota bacterium
AAACCGCGCGATCGACTTGTCGGAGTTCATGCTTCAGCATGTCTGCCGAGTCTCCTACTAGGGTATCCGGCGGTTACACCGGCGGCCACGCTGGTATAAGATACAAACGTTCCCGATTTTTCCAACCAGTAACGAACTGAAAGCGGCATGTAAAACACAATGGCCCCGGGGGCGTCTATCGCTGTTGACAGATGGCAGAACTTTTTTGCCGTACGTATCCGTGGAATGCTACAGCCGGCCAGATGAAACCTGCCTCCGACATCGGGGAGCGGGCAACAGGAACAATTGCTCGCGAAAGAACGTTAAAGTTGTCCGCCCAGTGCTCCTTCCATGGCCAGAAGTGCGTAAGAGGTGACCAATTCAGGTATGCTTTCCATCCACCGACCGTGCTTTTCATTGACCCAGTGGCCGTCCCCTTTCTGTAATTCAAGGAGTTTCTTTACCAGATCCAGTCGCCAATAGCGTGTCTTGCCTTCGTCGGTGACGATTTTTTCTTTGTCCAATACGCTGAATGCCTTAGCAAAGGTCTGCAGGTAGTAATAGTGGCCTTCGGGGCCCATGACCGGATTCTCGTCCAGCGTATAATGTTTACGTGCCCATTCCGTGGCCGCTTGTACCCTGGGGTCATCGTTGTCAACCTCTGCGTAAATCATGCTTTTCAGGCCGGCATACGTCATGCTTCCGTACGAACGCAAACCGCCTTGAACATCCTCTTGATCCTGGCTTTCCAGTTTTTCATTCACTTTGCTTTCATTCGGCGTGTAATAAAACCCGCCGTCGTATTTTTTGCTTTCCTGAAGTTTGGTTGCCACCCATTTTTTGTCTGCGGATGCCGGGAGATCCTGGACTTCTTTAAGAAAATCGAGCGCTTTATCCCAGGCTAGATCAGATTCCCGGGAGGTTTGGCCTTTATCTCCGGATGTCTCCACGTCCAGATACTGGGTTACGTAGAGCGCCTGCAGGGCGAATTGGGTGGTGGAAAGGTTCGGTGAGGGCTTTTCCGGCTCGCCACTGCCGTATGCCCAGCCGCCGTAGGCCGGATCGTCCTCTGAAACCTCGTACTGAGGATGATCCTCGTCCAGTTGCATATGAAGCAGGAATTCGCGAGCTTTGCGCATAATGTCACGATCTTCGGGGTTGTCGAGCGTGGCTAACGCAGTCAGACAGATGGAGGTTGCGTAGTTGAGGTATTTTTCTCTTTTGGCGGCTATGGCGCCACTGTCCCGGACATGGCTTATGATGAAAGACCTTCCTTGTTTAACGGCCTTGTCCACCTGCTCCGGGTAACGTTCCGAGTTGCTGCCGTGAAGCGCCATGACGGCAAGTCCGGTCATAGACGTCATGTTGCGCCACGAGCCGTTTTCCTTCTGTTGCTCCAGGAGATACTTTACGCCACGGTCAATGCTTGCGCGGGCTTCTTTCACAAGGGTCTGCGGCAAGCCCGGCGTTTTGGTATGTGCCGTCTGGGCGGATACCGAAAGCACTGGAAGAATGCAAAGTATTCCCGTGCTAAGAGCGAGGCTGTGACATAATCTTCGGGGGTTGTTCTTTCGTGTTATCTTCATAGTCAAAGTTCCTTGCTGTTTTTGAATGATTCTGATAGAGGCCCTGCGTATACAATAGCACTGAATATGCCAATGTGGTCATTTAAAACAAAGAATGCCTCTCCCGATGCTTGTGCCGTTGGGACGCTTTTATGTTTAACAGTGATGGGAGCGTCATATTCGCCCCGTTGAAGGCACACGTTCTGTGCAGTCCTGCCCAATAATTGTGCAGCGGCAGTTGTCCAGTCGAAGCTCGGGCGCTTAGACGCGGAACCGGCCGGTTCCGCCCACCATATCGCAGAGAATGTCGCCGCCCCAGGGGGCGGCGTAACCGGGCGGTGCCCTTTCCTTCGCTAAAGCTACGGAGGGCACGCCAGGTCAGCGCACTCCAGAGATCGGCAAAGCCGATCGGAAGACTGATGCGAAGCATTCTGGGCGTGCGGCGGACTATCCCGCTGCCCCTGGGGCGATCGAGACCACTCCACAGATCAACAAGCCCGATACTTTCTAAAGGGCGGGATCTTGCGACTTCGTCGACCAATTGCAAACTGACGTCCTGCGTTGACAAGCCGTACACGCATTATGTCGCGTGAACGCCCTTGCTTACTACAGATTGTGCGGTGATGCGAATTCATGAACCTAAACTCCGTATTTTAGGATGAACCGTTTTTTGCAACATAACTCAGCTGGCACAGGCGTTCAGTTTTTTCTGTTTGCATTTCCGCCTCGGCATGTTTTATTACGATGCGGTAGATCGTAATATCAATGTTTTAACTCGTGCAGGGCGGTTCGGCACGCGACACTCAGCACAGCAGAAAGAAAGAGAACGATGGACAGCCGCGGAAAACGCTCTAAGACCGGATCAGTCAGGGTGGTGCCGTATTTGAGGGAGGGTGAAATGTCGACACTGATTCTTTTAAGAAAAACCGTTGTTCCCAGCCTCATGGCCGTAGTTGCGATGCTTGCATGCATGGCGAAGTTGGGCACCGCTCAGCAGATGCCTGGAGCTTCCGGCGCAAAGAAGGAAGAGCAGGCACCTGCAAGATTGTCTCCCATGGTGGTGAAAAGCCTGCCGATTCTGGAAGAATTTAGACTGGGCGTATTCAGCAATAAAATCAGTACAGTGACGGGTGAACAGATCGAGGCACTGGCAGCGAATGACCTGGCGGACGCGTTGCGCCGGGTTCCGGGTGTCACGATCTCCCGGTTCAACATGGTGGGCGCATTCGGCGGCGGCGAAGGCGGAAGCTTTACCATCCGCGGCCATGGCTGGGGGCGACCGGGCTCAGGCGCCAGTACCATGGTAGGCGGTGTCTCGCGGTTCAACGGCATCTGGACGCATCCGCTGCTGGACACAATTGCCGCAGACATGGCAGACAAGATTGAGGTGTATAAGAGTCCTCAACCCGTGCTGTTCGGTAACATGGCGTTCGGCGCCGTCAATCTGGCGCCCAAGCGCCATACCGAGGAAGGATTCGACACCGAGATATCCACGCGGTACGGCAGCTATGAAACCTTTGTTCATCAATTCGAACACGGGGGCAGAATCGGCCGCTGGGACTACTATGTGAACGCTGTACATAGGGAGAGTGATGGACACCGTGATAACGCGGACGGCGAAGTCGATGCAATCTCAGCGAATATCGGATACGATCTTTCCCGGCACTGGGACGCAGTGTTCCGATTTACGCATACGGAGGGCTACGCCAGTGACCCACGTGCAGAAGGTGCACCGGCAATTCCGCGCACGGAGCAGTACCATACCGACACCGAATTCTACTCGTTGAAACTGAGTTACGATCACCAGAACGCCAGCGGGTTCATCAAGGCCTACTACGAAGACGGTTGGGCGAAATGGGAACAATGGGACGAGGACAAGAATCATGCTAAAGATCATTATCCGCCGTGGGATAACTATGGGGTCCATGCACGTGAGACGCTGAACCTGTGGGACGGAAACAGAACAACAATAGGTCTGGACTACGATATCGCCAGCGGTAAAGCCAAAGACGTGAATCCGACGACAGGCGATGTGTCTAATCGCCTTGATGAAGAGTTCAGGAAAACCGCACCCTATGCGCTGCTTTCGCAGGCGTTCGACCTGGGGTTTTGTACACTCACGCCTTCAGCAGGTGCGCGGTACACCGACACTCGTTACTTTGATGACGAGCCCGGTTATCAGGCCGGTATCTCAGCAGAGCGGGGAAATACGGAAGTATATGGGAATTTTGCGCATTCCGTAAACTACCCAGGCATCTATGCGGCCATGTTTTACGAGAATTACTGGAGTTTTTTGGGGAACCCCGAAGGCTGGAAGGATATTGACCCTGAAACCATGGACCACTGGGAAATCGGTATTACGCAGCAATTGACGGAATGGAGTGTGTTCGATATCAGCGGCTACTATGATTCGGTTGAAGATGGCTTGCGCATCGCCAGCGGGCCGCCGCCGGCGTGGTTAAATGTCGGCGAATATACTTCGGAAGGCGTTGAAGCAAAACTCGAAATGACACCTGTGAACAACCTGACGTGCTTCGTCGGCGGCAATTATACAAATATAAGTGACGCTAAAGTTCCCCACGCGCCCGAGTGGAGCTGGTCGTCCGGTATTACCTACAGCCCCACCGCCAGGCTGACACTTAATGTGGATGCCGAGTATACCGACGAACAGTACGCTGTGAATACCCGTAGTGCCGGAGCGCTTCAACAGGGAACCCAAAAAGTTGCCAGCTACACCCTTGTCAACGCCAAAGTCAGTTACGCCTTCGCCCCAAAGAATAGCAAGTGGGACGGCGAGTTTTTTATCGGCGGAAAGAACATCACCGACGAGGATTACGAGTATCAGCCGGGTTATCCCATGCCGGGAGTGACGGGATACACCGGCATGAAATTACGGTTCTGAGTAGCTCCTGAAAAGGAAAAGGAACTATGCACAAGTCACCTCCTACCGGAACAGCTTTTGCCATGGCGCTCTTTTCACTTTTCGTTTCGCTCCACATCTGCGCAAATCCGGTCACGCAGAAACGACGGATCGTAGTCACGACTTCATTGCTGGAGTGCGGAGTCAATGACTTGACGGATGACCAAAACGGATGGGCCGTTACCCGTTTGATTCCGCCGGGTAACTGCCCCGGGCATTTCGACATCAGCCCGAAAGCCGCTTCCCGGCTCAAGGCGTCCGGGGTGCTGATACGGCACGATTACCAGAAGTCACTCACCAAGAAGATTGAAAACTTCGGCGGAGAGGACTTGAATATCGTTACCGTCAAGACGCCCGGAAGTTTCCTTATTCCTGCCAATTATCTCAAGCTCCTTCGTCAACTCCGCACAGGCGTGGCTGATCATTTTCCCGGGTCTCGGCCGATGTTGAAAGAGAATTTCCAGAGACAAAGGCAGCATCTGCAGAAATTGGACAAAGAGCTGCAGCAACGCACTGCTTCGTGGAAAGGTACGCCGGTCATAGCGGCGAAGCACCAAAAACAGTTTGTACGGTACCTGGGTTTTGAACCGGTGGGCATCCTGCCGCGACCCTCGGATACGACGGCCAAAAGCTTGAAGGCGCTAATGGATAAAGATCCTGCCCTTATCATCGGGAATCGTCAAAGCAATGCAGATGCCGCGCGTAACCTCGCCGCCCGTATGGACGTGCCGGTGGCGATCGTGTCGAATTTTCCGGGCGTCGGCGACGAGACTCTTGACTATACCACACTGCTTCAGCAAAACCTGAAGAGCATACGTGACGCATGGAACAAGAATTGATAAGATTAGACAAGGCTGTCGGCTGCTACAAAAAACATGCGGTATTGGGTCCCCTGTCGCTAACGATTCGTTCCGGCGAAGTGGTCGGCATCGTCGGCCCCAACGGCAGTGGTAAAAGCACATTGCTCCGCCTTATAAGCGGTGCGCTGCACCCATGCAGAAAGAGAAGAGAAAGTTCAACCGGCAATAGCGACGCTGTCGAAAAACGCCACGCGACACTGACACCACAGAATATCGGTTTTCTGTTTCAACATCACCGTTTCACACCAACAGTGCCGTTCAGTGTAGAAGATGTCATCTACTTCGGCAGAGCCGGCGTCCGTGGCTTAGGCCGTCGGTATACGTCTCGGGATCATCAGGCTGTGGACGCCGCTTTCGCGGCCATGAAGCTTGAAGCGTACCGGCATCGTCTTTACCGTGAGCTTTCCGGCGGGGAAAAGCAGAAAACGCAGTTTGCTCGCCTGCTGGCGCAGGAGGCTCAACTGCTTTTGCTCGATGAGCCCACCGCAGGCCTTGATCTTGACTGGCAGGAGCGCGTGACAGCGTTGGTTGACGACCTTTACCGCTGCCATGACAAAACTGTTGTGATGGTCACACACGACATCGACCGCTTGCCGAGCTGCTGCAATCGGGTCGTTCTTCTTGATCACGGCGAAATATTGGCCGACGGTCCACCCGCGGAATGTTTACAAAGCAGCAACCTCGAACAGATGTATGGTTGTCCGATGGAAATCATCGTCAGGAACGGACGTTATCATGCGTTCAGTAAAGGAATGCAGGCGCAATGATCTCTTTTCTGGAAGCATTCGGTCTTATTCTGCTGGTTGCCGTTCTCGCCGGCAGCGCGACAGGCCTGCTGGGTGTTTTCGTGGTGGGACTGCGTGTACCGTTTCTGGCCGTATGCATTGCTCACTGCGCATTGGCCGCCGCTGTCTTTGGGAAACTGGCGGAATTACCCCCGCAGTTGAGCGGCTTCGCCGGTGCGTGTGTCGGGGGGTTGGCACTGGGGTGGTTCCTGCATAAACGGAATCTTGAACCGAACGCCGCCATAGGCACGCTGTTTTCTCTGACGATGGGGCTTGCCTTCATCGGCATTGGCCTTCAGCAGGGGGCAAAATCCGGGACGCTGGGATTGCTCTGGGGGAGCGTGCTGTTTGTGACCTGGGAGCATGCGATTTTCATGGCGATAATCCTGAGCGTAATTATCGCGTTTCTCATTGTCTTCTGCAAAGAACTGAAGCTTCTTCTTTTCAGTCGGGAACTGGCTGCGGCCCTGACGCGCGAAGCACTTGTCTACACCGGTCTTCTTGTGTTAATATCCGGGGTGATTGCGGTAAACATCGACATTGTCGGCGGCCTGCTCATATACAGCTTGATTTGCAATCCGGCCGTGGCCGCCTTATGTATCAGTCGCAGCTTCCGCGGCTCGCTCGCGTGGAGCTGTGCCTTCGGCATCGTCAGCGCAACGGGCGGTTTTATGGTCGCGTATTGGTTCGATTTTCCGGTGGGCGCCTGCATTGTCCTTGTTTCCGGTGCGATTGCCGGTATTGCGGCCTTTGCCGGCAGCAGTACAACCGGCCTGCAGTCACAACATGCGATGTAAAGCTTCACATGAATAAAATGGAGATCAACCACGATGAGTAACGGCCATCTTCGGCAAGTCAGAACCGGTTTGGAGAAAAGTCAAGCCGCGTATTTCGATGAACTTGCTCGCGAAGGAATATGGGAGGATTTCTCAGACGACGAGTTCCCGGCGGTATCCGTCCTCATGGAGAATTGGAATATTCAGCCCGGCGAAGTTGTGCTTGAACCGGGATGCGGGCCCGGCCGGTTAACGCAGCGCCTTGCCGAACAAGTCGGCTCCTGTGGTCAGGTTATTGCGTGTGATATCTCGGGGGAAATGGTCAGGCGGGCCCGTCAGCGCAGTTACCCTGCTTCCGTTCGGATAGATCAATGTGCGCTTACGGACCTCCATCCGGGTGACCATACGTTCGACCGCATTATCTGCTTCAACGTGTTTCCGCATTTCGAATCCCCGCTATATATCCTGCGTCACATCCACCAACTGTTGAAGGTACAAGGTGTGCTCTGGGTATGCCACAGCAAAGGTCGCGAAGAGATCAATGCTATCCACGCCGAGGGGGGAGCAGAAATACAGGGTCACCAACTGCCGCCGGCCCCGAAGCTGGCCGAACTTATGATAAAAGCCGGATTCCAGGTTTGCAGTCAGCGAGACGCTGAAGACATATACTGGGTGGAGGCTGAAAAGGCAACGCACTAAGCACACAGCAACGTTGAGGCGGAAAAACTTCTTACGAGCCAAACCGCCGGGCGGCGGAGCCGCCCTGAGACCCCGTGGCGAGACTTTATCTCTGGTATGTTTCGGCCTTTTTGCGGTACTCCTGTCTATGCACGCCGCCCGGCGGTTTGGCTTTATTACGCGTATTACGCTTTAAGCCGCTGCCGACGGGTGGCAATTCGCCGGATAAAACAACGGGGCGCTTTCCTCTCCATTCTTGATCGAAATCGAAATCGCTATCGCTATCGAAATCGGAATGCCGGACGATTCGATCCCGATCCCGCTACCGATTGAAATTTCACGGGTGGCAGAGGCTGTGCGGTGTGATTGTACGTTCCATGCACCGTTTCTCCGGTGACTCCCATTGTACGGTTGTGAGTTCGTCTTCGCCCCCGAGGGAAAGGCGACCGTTGCCTTCTCCCACCCTGAAACCTGCCGTGTACCTATCCTGCTTTTTCCACACGCTCGAGAGATCTACGTCGTGTCGAAGTGTAAACAATGTGAACAGCCAAGGATTTCTGCCAGGCATTATAATTTCAAACGTCGACATCGGCGTTGGTTCGCATGTGTCGGGCTGACTTTGCCAGCCCCGGATCCGTCCTTCGCTTTCACCGCAACTAATGGCAGTTTCCGCTTGGTGACTACCGGCCACTCGTAGATAGAACAGGCGGGATGCATGATCGTATGCCACGCCACCATTTGACTCTGGTGCAACCTGTCTGACGGGACTGTGCCATAGCCAGTACCATTTGTGCTCTTTGTCATCTGCCGGACACAACCGGTCAAACACGACCCACCCGAGTCCTGCTATGCCGCAGAGCGCCCGTTCGTGTGTAAATCCTTGAGTCGGGTTTTGCTTGAGTTGTGCGCCTCGCCGGGCGACGGCAAACTGTAAAGGAGTTTCAGAAGCATAAGCGATCGGAAACGGTTCGCTCGCCCGGCTCACAGCCGGCATGGCTTGGTGCGGCTGGTCGTCCATGAGAACGACGTTGTGGGCCGCAGAGGATTTCAGATAGTCTTTTATTGCCGAAGCATCATAGCGGGGTTTTCCCGCATCCGCGAGCAACCACCGAGCTCCGGCGTGGATTAAAACCTGGAGGGCGTCGTCGTGGGCATGACTTGTCCCGAGGGGGCCGGCGTCGAGAAGGGCATAATCATCTGTGCCGGCCCGCATTACGGTGAATCCGCCCCACGGTAGAATGTAGCTCTCTCCGTTGCGCCATGGCAACTGGCTGAATCGTTGCATATCAAGCGACTTTTCCAGCTCAGCATACACAGGGCGCATATCAACCGGCGGAGAATCGTGAATCGGCGGTACGACCCCATCCGGAGCTGCAAGTTTACCGAGCGCTTCTATGATGTCGCCGACACGTTGCCAGGCACGTGGCGGCACAACGCCCGCTTCCCGGGGGCGTGCCCAAGAAACGATCTTCAGCGCTTGATACAGATTGCGGAAACTGATACGTCCGTAACCGGGAGAAAGCTCATCCTCCAAACCATCAGGGTAGATCTGCCGTTCAAGTTGCCCGATTGCACGGTCCAGCCCGGTCAAAGAAAACGTGTAGGCAAGGGCAAGTTCAGGAAGCACACACCCGATGTGGGTTAGTCCATTGCAGATCATCGCCTGCATGTTGTTGTTACCCGCCGGATGCTCAAGAAGATGTCGCCCGTGCTCCTGGAAACTTACCACAAACGCCCACAGCGCTTCATCGCTCACTTCCGAACACCGCCGAAATATTTCAAGGATCGTCGGCCAACGCCATGCTGTCCGGATTGCGGTCTCAATAGGCCGCCACGCGCTGCGGGCTTGGGTACCTGCGTGATACGGCCGGGGGCACTGGGTAAGCCAACTCCAGAGTTCTTTTTCCCAAGCTCGCGCATACCGGGGGTCCCCGCTGTATTCCCACATTTCCGCTAACGCGACCCAGTGGAGATGCCGATTGAACTGCCAAGTCCATTCGTTTGTCTGCTTTTCGCCATGTGTAGCGGTGGGATCGTAATGCCAGTCAATCCCCTGCGTAAACTCATGGACAACATCGTAAACCCCGACATACCGCTGTTCCAATGCGTCGTCGGCAATCCTTCGGCGTTGTTTCAGATATTCCTCTTCCCCAAGGTTGCGTCTTTCAAGTGCGAGCCAGCTATCGGCACGATTCAACCGGGTTGTCCCTGTGCGAAGACTTGTTATACACGCGGCTATTGCACCCTCACGATCGTTTTCCTCCAGTGCCTGTCTGCAGGAAGCGTCTACTCGTTCAGGGGCCAGAACAGTTAGCGGATCGTCAGTTCTGTTTTCGCATTCCATTAATGTGTGTGCCGATGGTTGCGACCACCCGGAAGAAACTTGTTTGCAGGATGCAAAAGTTATTGAACTGTTACTGGAAATGTGGCGGGGCTCCGCCACGTGGCCCGAGGCCGAAAGTATTCCCGAGGTGGGGTGACGCTGAAGTTTTTCATGGAATTGTAAGTCACTGCCCGGGGTAGACGCCGGCAGGACATCCGGCGGTTTTGCCTGGGTGGTATTTCGAACGACGGCCTGCCGGAAACGTCTGGGAACTTCTACAACGCCGTGTTATTTAGCAGACTGCATTTTAAACTCCACCCGGAAGCCCTTCGAACCGGCCGAACTCAACCGGTTCCATTGATTCTGATAGCCATTCAATTTACCGTCTCTATCGCCTTTCACCGCCTGAAAATGGACCACGTAATATACGCTTTTGGGTCGGTTCAGGGCGACAGTGTCGTGTGTGGCCAGCTTTTTGTATGAATCCCCGCTCGTATGCTGGCGGAGAACCTGCCAATCCCCTTTATTTGTCTTATACGCCACTGTGACCCGAATGGCTTGGCCACCTCGATCGGTAACACTGACTTTGTCCCGAATACGGGCTTCTACCGGGCGGTAGTCACACTTGCTGAAATTAAACTTATAGGTAAACCACGCTTCTTTCACTTGGCCGGCATGACTGATGAAACGGTCCCGCTTGTCCATCGCGGGTGCACCACGGGGAAAGTCCTTCTGGTACAGGATACCGTCATCTCCCCGAAGATTGTGGTGTGCATACAGGTCCCCGGGGAATGCCGTTTCGCCCTTGGCCATGTCCGTATATGTCAGTTCGTACACATACCGTTTGCCATGTTTTATGTCATCATTTCTTATCATCAGACCTGGGCCGGAGACGTTCTGCATCTTTTGGCTGATGGTTTTCTCTATGCTTTGCGAGTCTTTTTGTTTCTGGCTTTCTTTATCCGGCGAGGTTTGACCTGCTCCGTTGGCGGCAGCATTGATCCCCTGCAATCCGGACCAGACAAACATTGTTCCGAGAAGCAGACTTTTTGATACAAAAAACAGCCCCCTTCGTCGGTTTTTCGTCCCGTACATTCCATACGCCACGGGTATCTGTTTTGTTCGTCTGAAGTGTAAGTCCATTGTTTATGCTCCCTTCCTATCTATTCCGGATTGAAATGAATATATACTTACTCATGTTCAAGTTACTGCTGCGTTCCCATTCTGTAGAAATGCCGAGGCCGGTTAACAGCCTATATGCTCAGAAGTTTTACTCTACTACGGAAACTGTTCTTTTCAATGCGCACCCTTTTATAACCTCCCCATATGAACATTTCCTTTATCGAGAATAAACAGGCGGTAGAGAAGAGAAAAAAACCGATAGCAACTGAGCGGATTACGTGAATCCGTTCTCCAGAAACAATCCCTGTCTCGACGGAAGGGGACGTGATTCGGGTTCGTCCCTCTCAGCCCAGATGTGCCATTCGTTCCCCAGCTGCTGCCGCACCCAGCTTGTAAACGTTAAAATCGCCGACATGTCCCAGTGCGGTCTGGGTGCACTTCCGGTACTCACTACATGGTGGGGCCGCCAGCACATGCCCGGGTTGAGATTCCGGAAGCAAAGGCTACCCGGCTTGCAATTTTCGCGAATCTGTCGAATGCATGCTCTCATTCGCTTCTGGGTACCACTGTTTGCCCAGCACGGTAGACTGCTTTCACTCCGATCTTCCCGTGTTTGCGGATACGGGGGTGCCCATCGTAAACAATCTTCCGGCCAAGGCATCCGGGCAACATCAATAATCATTGTGGCGCTTCCGTCTGCATTGAGGGTTTCCGGTCTGATTCTGAAGTTACTGTCAAACTCGGGATAAACACGCTGGGATAAAGGTTTTGCTTTAGTTGTACAACGGTCGCGCCGATTCCAGGCGAGGTACCACGAGAATTTGTAGTTCCGTGGGCGGGGCGTCACCGGGTAACAAGTCATAAGGGGTTCTCTGATGAGGCGGATCCCCTTCGGCTCGAGCAAGATCTTATAACTCCCTGCTTCAGGACCGAATTCCATGTTTTCCTCCCACCGCCACAAATCCGTGCCTGTTCCAATCTCAACGCGGGTCTTATCTTCCCGTTCAAAAACCAGGGCCGGGGGAGGGCGGTGCCAATGACCGATCATCACAGCTTCAGGTCCGGAGGGCGGAGAAATTTCCCGCCAAGCAGGCTTTTGATCGTGCAACATATGCAATGCGGGGGGATAATGGTAGTAGCGGAGCCAGCTCCCCGGAAGGAAAAGAGAGTTCACCCCGAAATGCCGTCGAACTGGGAATTCAGCCGGCCATTCCACATCCAGACTTACTCTGACCCTGTTGGCCGCATACTGATACGTAAGTGTACTCGCCGGCTCAGCTCCGAACGGCAGGTACGAATCAATAAGGACCTGAGCACCTCCAGCTTTGCGATGCGCTTTGTAATTCCGGATCACTGCAGAATCCGTGGAAAATTCATCCACGTAATAGCCCGTTTCTTCATGAATAAGCGGATGACCGGACACTTCAATAGACTCCGCACCGCCAAAACGGCTCGGCTGATGGACTGCTTCCCATAATTGTCCGTCGTGCTTAATTGTTAGTTTGTCGTCCGCCCAGGTAATCATCTTTCGTTCTTACTCACATTCATGCTTATGCTCGCTCGTACGGTTGAAAATGCTCTGCCCAGACCCTGTAACGCGGATCAGAAGACGCAACTTTCTCCGGGTTGGGGGGTATGAGGTACAAGGTCATTGCGGATAGGGCGTCATGATATCTGCAAAACGCAGGACGCTTGCACCGATCATCCGGTGACCCGGGAAATGTCGCGCACAGCTCCTTCTGCTGCAGATCTCGCCAGAGCACCGTATGCCTTCAGTGACGTACTGACCTCTCTGCTCCGGCGGGGCTTGAATTCGTCTTTCTCCTGACGGCGTCTGGCCAGCTCTTCCTCGCTCAAATCGACATTGATCGTACGCGCTTGTATGTCAATCACAATTCTGTCATGATTCTCCAGAAGTCCGATATTACCCCCACTGGCCGCTTCGGGAGAGACATGCCCGATAGACAGGCCGCTTGTGCCTCCACTGAAACGTCCGTCCGTGATGAGAGCGCACTCCTTGTCGAGATGACGGGACTTCAAGTAGGAGGTCGGGTACAACATTTCCTGCATGCCGGGGCCTCCCGCAGGGCCCTCGTAGCGAATCACCACAATGTCTCCCGGCTGAATCTCCTGGAGGATCACATCAATCGCCTGCTCCTGAGAATCACAAACCACCGCTTTCCCTTCGAAGTACATTATGGAGGGATCTACGCCCGCGGTTTTGACAATACACCCTTCCGGCGCGAGGTTTCCATAAAGTATACACAACCCTCCATCTTTCGAATACGCATGATCAAAATCGCGAACCGCGCCTTCAGCTGCATCCAGGTCTGCCTCTTTATACCATTTGTCCTGACTCATACCTTCCAGACAGAAAGTTCCCCCGGGAGCGGCTAACGCACGATTGCGGGCTTGGGGTATAACTTCACCTTCTTCATTCCGCAAGTCGTTTTTTCGGATCTGTTCGCCAATGGTCTCTCCCATCACGGTTGAACAATCAGGATGCAGCAGATTTTCACGCAACAATTCCCCCATAATAACCGGGATTCCTCCGGCTCTACTCACGTCCTCGATATGAAAACTCGAACTGGGTGCTACTTTGCAGATACACGGCACCTTCCGGGAAAGTTCATCGATTTGTCCCATGGTGAAGTCTACACCCGCTTCCCGCGCAATAGCTAGCAAATGCAGAACGGTATTCGTAGATCCTCCCATTGCAATGTCTGTGGCCATGGCATTCTCGAATGCGTCCGGATCGGCAATCGTTCTGGGCAGGACACTCGTATTGTTCTGCCCGTAGTACTGGTACGCCATTTCCACGATCCGTTCTCCTGCTTGCTGGAAAAGTTCGCGCCGCAGCTTATGCGTGGCCAGCAGCGTGCCGTTTCCGGGAAGTGCCAGGCCGATAGCTTCCGCAAGGCAGTTCATGCTGTTCGCCGTAAACATCCCGGCGCACGACCCACATGTGGGGCATGCATTTCTTTCTACCGTTTCCATTTCTTCATCGGAGACGTTCTGGTCGGCAGCCATAACCATAGCGTCAATCAAGTCCAAAGTTTTCTGTCCGGTGTTGGTGTTGGCATGGCCGGCTTCCATGGGGCCGCCGGCAATAAAAATGGCGGGTAGATTCAGGCGCATTGCGGCTATCAGCATGCCCGGCGTGATCTTATCACAACTCGAAATACAGACCAACGCGTCTGCTTTGTGAGCATTCACCATGTATTCAATGCTGTCAGCAATCAATTCCCGGCTGGGGAGAGAATAAAGCATTCCCTCGTGCCCCATGGCTATTCCGTCATCTATGGCAATAGTATTAAACTCAACCCCCACGCCGCCTGCCTTTTCGATATCTTCCTTAATCATCTGTCCATAGTTCTTTAGATGCACGTGTCCCGGTACGAACTGGGTAAAAGAGTTGGCGATAGCTACAATCGGCTTGTCGAAATCGTTATCTTTTAAACCCGTGGCGCGCCACAAGGCGCGCGCACCCGCCATCCGGCGTCCACTTGTAGTGGCGGAGCTGCGAAAGTCGATATTCATTTTGAAGCCTCCCAATAATGTTTAAGATAAAGCATTCAAGGATAACAATGCTTGTTGTTCGCTCTAGCTTGAGATCGGTACAGATCTCGCTCTCACACAATGCAGACTCACCGCGAAGCGGCCGCAATGCTCCGGCCGGGCGTTACAATCGTATCAACAGTCTGGTCATGTTCTGTAAAAGGTACTTCAGGAAGCAGTTGTTGTTCGTAAGCAGCTGCCACTCGAGAGCCTCGGTATCCATCCAGAAAACGGTCGTAAAAACCGCCGCCCCGCCCAAGGCGTTGGCCTGTTTCTGTAAAAGCCAAGCCGGGGACCACGATCACATCAATTTCTTTCCTTGAAGTTTTTGGCGACGAGGATAACGGTTCCCTTAGACCGAATGATCCGACGGTGCTATCTGCGGAGAGATCACTCACCCTATGGGCAGTCATGCATCCTTTGTGCGGGTCTACTCGAGGAAACACTAAAGTTTTTCCGCGGGAGAGCAGTTTGAAGTAAAGCGGAAATAGATCTACTTCGTCTTTCATCGGAAAATAGCCCATGACTACGTCAGCATTGCGTACGTCTTCGTTCTCAATCAGACGATGTCGGATCTGATGATCAAAGGCACCGCGAACACGGTGAAGTTCTGTCAGCCGGTTCTTCACCTTTTCGCGTAAGACATTCTTCTTCCTGTGCATTTCCATAAACACTGTCCGTTAACAAAGCGATCCTCAGAGTGTACTCTCGACGTCTCCGTTTGATCTTACACATTTTTCATAATTCGGGCGTACAAGTCAGGTTTTGGGGTCGGATCGGTCAAACCGTGCCTGGGAAAACGAATCCCGAACGGTCTCTTCTCAGAGGCGACATGCCTTCACGTCGCTCACAAGAATCCCTTTGGCCCCTATCCGGGAAAGTTCATCCATCACGGTGTTGACTTCGCTTCGTTTGATCATTGACTTAACAGCAACCCATCCTTCTTCGTTTAAAGGAGAAACGGTGGGTGATTCGATTCCCGGCGTTACGGCACAGGCCTCGTTCAGGCGTGTTCTGGCAATGTCGTATTCCACAATCATATATCGTCGAGCCAGGAGGACCCCTTCTATACGATTCGCAAGTTTTTGTACGCCTTCCGGAAGTTCCTCTTTCTGTTCTGGTACAATGAATATGCCTTCCGATTCAAGTACAGGCTCTTCCAGAATTCGAAGTCCCGCCTCCTCCAGCGTTCGGCCGGATTGAACTACATCCGCCACGGCATCCGCTACACCTAAACGTACTGCGATCTCCACCGCTCCGTCAAGCCGCACAACGTCAGCTTGTACGCCTCGTTCAGTCAAGTCCTGTTCCACCAGACTGACGTAAGAAGTAGCAATCCGGCTCCCCTCAAGTTCCCCAGAATTGGTTACACCGGAATCGCGGGGTACAGCGTAACAGAAAGACGATTTTCCAAATCCGAGGGGAAGTAATTCATTATAAGAGCACTTGCTGTCAAGGGCAAGATCTCTCCCCGTTATGCCGGCTGAAAAAATCCCGCTGTTAACATACACCGCAATGTCCCGCGGACGTATAAAACAAAATTCGATCTCGTTGTCTGCATCAATCACAAACTGTTCCCTTCCTCGGGGGGAACATTGGTAGCCCGCTTCTTTTATAAGGCGGATTGCTTCTTCAGACAATGCACCCTTACTTGGTAAAGCCATTTTTAACATGTCCTGACTCCTCGGGATATATCACAAAACACAGCATTTTTAAATCCAGTGCAGGAAACGCACCGGTAGAGCGTCCTTACATTCTGCGGTTCGACACATTCAGAGATGTCGATTGATATCTTCAAGACTCAACCCCTTTACCAACATCAACACCTGAATATGATACAAAAGTTGAGAGATCTCCTGACAGGTCTCTTCCCGACTCTCATGCTCAGCGGCCATCCAGACCTCTCCTGCCTCTT
Organism: uncultured Lentisphaerota bacterium; assembly: GCA_913055945.1. Classification (GTDB taxonomy): domain Bacteria; phylum Verrucomicrobiota; class Lentisphaeria; order Oligosphaerales; family CAJXKU01; genus CAJXKU01. Next base: position 16,482 of record CAJXKU010000039.1, read on the forward strand.
CCAATATTTTTTTACCCACCTCGTGTACACCTTCCTCATACTCGGCAACGGTACGCGATCCCGCCGCGCCGGTTGAGACCTTTTCTTCCAATTCCCTCTTCGAACGCTACCACCCACAAAATCTGAAAACGATGACACAACTCCGATTCACGGCCAAGCTACAGTCAGTTGGGCGGCAAGGAGTGATGACGGTGGGTGGTAGTACGTGCGGAGTATTCTGTCACAACTCGGATAGCCGTCTGAACCACTAATGAGACGAAGAAAACTCCTCCTCGGACTGAGTGCGACTGTCGCGGGCGGCAGCGCGACGCTCGGAACTGGAGCATTTACCGCTGCTCAAGTGAGCCGAGACGCAAACATCTCAGTCGTCAGCGACTCGCAGAGCCTCGTCGCTCTGATTCCGAACGATGAGGTTGCCGGCGTTACTGAAGGTGACAACGGCCAGTTATCGATCTCCATCGCCGATCCGGGAGTTAATGTCAACTCCATCTACCAGTTTGGTTACCTCACTAAGACGTATCCCAATGTGACGCCGGATTGGTTCACGTTGGAAACGACGAGCGATCCGGTCGGTGCCAGTACCGACGACTTCGAATCGGCTTTCCTGATATCAAACCAGACGGATAGCACGATGAGTGTCACCTTCACCTTAGATCCGACCAGCAGCAGCTCGGATGCCGGTGACACGAGATTCCTGTTCGAAATCCATGATTCGAGCGGGAAACTGTCCGAAGTTCGGTATCCAGACCAGACCGCAGCACCGTCACTAGAACTCGATCCCGGCGACGCGTTAGGTGTTTCATTCGTCGTCAACGCTCTTAATGGCGACGTCGGCGACTTCTTCACCGCGTCGCTGACGGTCGAGGCCAGTGCGGTCTCCTAACCGAATTTTCATTTTCGGTTGACGATGAGACGCGTTCCACCGTGATCTGATCCTCCTGTCGAGGAAATTCATGTTGATTAATGGTCACATATATAGTTTACAATACGAGGCCACTGCTCGATGCCTAATTGAGGACCGATTACTTTGGTACCTCTAGATAGATCACTATATCTAATGTCGTCCCGAGGATCGACCACCTTCCTCGCGCTCGCTGCCGTTGCGGTCACTGTCCTCCTCGCGGTCTCCACCGGCGCTGTCGTCCTCGACCAGCCCTCCGACCCCATCACTGACGACGTCGCCCTCCAGCCCGGCGACAACCCCTACGCCTACCTCGACGAGGACGGCGAACTCGCGATCGACATCACCGAGGACAACCCTCGGATCGAACACGAGGGGGTCAACGTCGACGCGTTCGCCGCCCAGGAGGCGCTCTTCTACATCACCTACGACGGGAACGCGTCCGCCGAGGCGTGGATCGAACACGAGGGCACGGGCGTCACCTT
>CAJXKU010000040.1 GCA_913055945.1 uncultured Lentisphaerota bacterium
ATGCAAGCAGATTATGACACACAAAGCAGGCTTTGTCAATATAATAGGTAATCCCAATGTGGGTAAATCTACGCTTTCCAACCAATTGGTCGGGGAACGATTGTCCATTATAACATCCAAAGCCCAGACCACCCGCCATCGCATTTTCGGGATCATAAATACGGAAGATTATCAGATTGTCATATCAGATACGCCGGGTGTGCTCAAGCCTCATTATAAGTTGCAGGAATCCATGCTGCATTTTTCAAAATCTGCACTAGCTGACGCCGACATTTTATTATACATCACCGATACCGTAGAGACCCCCGCGAAAAATGAAGAATTCCTTGCCATGGTTAAAGACACGGAAACTCCGGTATTGCTGGCCATCAACAAAATTGACCTCATACAACAAGAAGAGCTGGAAAAACTCGTTGACTATTGGAAAAACGAGTTACCTAAGGCTGAAATATTCCCTATGTCGGCAAAACACAAGTTCAACATCCGGAATCTTTATGACCGGATCGTGGAATTATTGCCGGAATCCCCGCCGTTTTTCGATAAAGATGCCCTCACCGATAAACCCGAACGGTTCTTTGTTTCCGAGATTGTAAGGGAGAAAGTATTGCTCAACTACCAAAAAGAGATCCCCTACTCGGTGGAAGTGGAAGTGGAAGAATTCAATGAGGGAGAAACACAACACCACATCCGCTGTGTGATTCATGTCACCAGGGATTCTCAGAAAGGTATCATCATCGGTCATCAGGGAAAAGCGCTAAAAAAACTGGGAATCGATGCCCGCAAAGAGATTGAAGCTTTTTTGGGAAAAAAGGTTTACCTGGAATTGTATGTCAAGGTTTCCAAGGACTGGCGCGATCAGGATCGTTATCTGAAGAATTTCGGATACGATAAATAGTGTCTGTCCATAAAGTACCACTTGCTGCGTTACGCTTGCCGCCAAAATACTCATTTACGTGAGTAAACTGCGCTTTTGGCGGCTTCGCAAGCCTTGCAATTGGCACTTTCTAAACAGACACATGAAAATTTAAACACATTGTCCACTTTATAGACAGCAATAGTTCGTTTGTCTCTACCGTTTAACCCGGGCATTGCCACTCCACAGGCTCCAAACCATATCTTCATCAGCCGGCTGGGCATAATCCGACATAAAGGTTGCCACGAACGCACCGCAGGCCCAACCGAATTGTATCCATTTTTCCGCTTGCCATCCTTGGAGAACACCATACAGAAGCCCCCCCACAAATCCGTCACCGCCACCGATCCGATCCAGGACTCTTATCTCACTGGGCTCCACAATATGCCAGTTATTGTCCGCGAACATAATGGCACCCCAGCGGTGGCAGTTTGCATCAACCTCTTCCCGTAACGTGTTCGCGAACACGGACACATGGGGGAATTCTTCTCTGGCTTGACTGATCATACGTTTAAAACTGTCGATTTTCGAGGAGACGTCTTTTCCGCCCGCTTCAGGTCCTTCAATCCCGAGCCCCAGTTGAAAGTCTTCTTCATTGCCGACAAGGATATCAGACAAATTCGCGATTTCCAGAAAGATCTCCCGCAACTCATTTTCCCGATTCTCCCAGAATGAAGCTCGATAATTCAGATCGAAGGAGATCCGTGTACCATACTTCTTCGCGACTCGTGCAATCTGCAGACAGAATTGACCTGCTTCCGGCGACAAGGCGGCAATAAGGCCGGAGATATGCACTACCTGCACACCCTCTCGGCCAAAAATCCGCTCCAGGTCAAAGTCCTCAGCGTTGAGTGTACGCCCCACTTCACCAGCGCGATCATTGTACACACAGGGACCGCGGGAGCCATACCCGCGATCAGCCAGGTTGAACTGATGCCGGTACCCCCAGGGCCCCCCTTGCTCAACCTCTGTACCTTCAACATCCATGTGCCGCCCCGCCAGGTCGTCCTTTATAAGACGCGCTACGGGACTGCCTTTGACAAAAGCCGTCAGAACCTTCACAGGCAACCCCAGGTACGATGCAACACTCGCGACGTTAGATTCAGCGCTCGTCACCTGAAGGTTGAGCGACTCCCGGCAGTGCATGGGCTGCCCTCTGTCCGGCGTGAGCCGTACCCCCATACTGGTGGGCACAAGCAACGAATACCTACACTTCTGCTGTAAATCCATAGCTCAAATGTCCTCCGTTTCCATTTATTTCTATTTCAGCACTACGGGTACAATCACCTCAGCGTCCCCCACGGTTTCCGCCCCTTGTCCGCGGCGGCAGAACAGGCAGCAAGCATCCTCCTGGTGCGCCGGCCGTCCCAGCCATCTCCTGCGTCACAAAAAGGCAGCATCCCTGCTTATCCCGCTTACACAAGCATCTTACAAGCACCGGAGCATCTCCCGCGTGCCGGTTTTACCTTAATTCACCCGGCTCCTCTGACTCGTTGCCAACTTTATCCGTTTCCAAACTGTTTACAAGGTCCCGAACTTTCCCAAGAAACTTCGAGATGTTCGACTCCTTCAGCACACTCATCGGAAAAGGTCTGATATCGCCTATGCGCTCAGCCAACACCTTATAATTCTTTTCAGCGCCCGGCAGATCCATTTTGTTTGCTACCACCATAGAGGGACGACTGCTCAAGCCGTCTTTATACCACTCGAGCTCACGTTGTAACGAAAAATAATCATCCCAGGGGTTTCGATTATCACTTCCCGCAACGTCCAGCACGTAAACCAGAACAGATGCACGCTCGATATGGCGAAGGAAAGCGTCTCCAAGTCCAACGTTCTCATGCGCGCCCTCGATAAGTCCCGGAATATCAGCCATACTCAAGCGCGAAAAATCATCGAATTCTATAATCCCCACGGTAGGTTGTAGACTTGTAAACGGATAAGCAGCGGTTTTCGGGTGGGCGTGGGAAACAGCGCTGAGCAGCGAAGATTTACCGGCATTCGGGTAGCCGACCAACCCTACATCAGCAATCGTCTTCAATTCGAAGAAATACTCGTTTTCTTCGCCGGCGCTGCCCGGTTCCGCCTCTCTCGGCGCCTGTCGTGTCGAGGTGGCGAAATGCTTATTGCCCCATCCCCCCTCCCCCCCTCGCGCGGCGACAAATTCGTCTCCACTGCTCTTGAGGTCGGCCACAATCTCCTGTGTCTCCACAGTTCGAATCACAGTACCCTGGGGCACGGGGACAACGACATCGGCTCCTTTGGCCCCGTGCTGGTTTTTTCCGCCACCTTTCTCGCCTTTCCCTCCCCGATGAAGCGGCTCATAGTGTAAGCGTAGCAGACTCTGCTCGTCGTGCGAGGCGCGGAAGATCACGTTTCCGCCGTCTCCGCCGTTCCCGCCATCAGGTCCGCCTCTAGGCTGGAATTTCTCCCTGCGGAAACTGGCACACCCATCACCGCCTCTCCCCCCTATTGTCTTAACTTTTGCTTCATCGACGAACATAAGCCCACTTCGTCATATTCTTCTCCGTTCGACGGACAATCAGAACTCACCTCGGTACGAGCATGAGTTCTAGACAATGCACTGCGGAAAGTGCCAACGTAAAATAATAAAAAGGATCATCCGTTACGACGGCGGAAAGCACCCGTTCCGGCAGAAAACTCCCGAAATATTCCCGCTACTGTCTTTTTCTGCCCAGTTCTACCGTTTACCTGACTTCGCCGGACACTTTCCGTTATAATAAAAGCCCTCTCTGGACAAAAAAAAGCACGGACGCTTTCCGCCCCCGCGCTAAAGGTAATGGAGCATGTTGATATAGGTACCGGTCCTCGGCGAGGAGAAGCACGCCTCTAATCTGCAGGAACTACGCTAACTTTCCGTGCCCTGGGGTGAAACTGGACATTTCCAGCAGCTTTAGCAAACAAGGTGTAATCCCCGCCGACGCCGACGTTCACGCCCGGCTTAAAACGCGTCCCGCACTGGCGCACAATAATACTTCCGGCCTTTACGAACTGACCGCCTGACGCTTTCAGTCCCCGGTACTTTGCGTTACTATCTCGACCGTTACGACTACTCGATTGACCCTTTTTATGTGCCATGACCGCTCACCTTTCTTCCTTTGTTGTTTTATGTCTCAGTGTAGGTAATTTATTATCGCTCGCCCGTATGTCAAAATCAACACACCGCCTTCGCATCCTGTCCACCTTCCCCTCGCCTTTTCCATTTCTCGGCCTTCCGACAACCTTCTCTACTCTTCAGACACAGCCACTTTCCGCAATTGCGCCAAATCCGTCTGCCCCTGCAGGATCTTTTCGACTCCATCCTGCATCAACGTATTCATGCCGTCCTTTTGGGCCTGTTCCCGTATTTCATGAACCCCTTTATTCAGGGTAATCAACTGTTTCAGTTCACTGGTGGCCACCAGGAATTCATGAACACCGGTCCGCCCGCGATAGCCGGTATAGCCGCAGTTCTCACACCCCACAGGCTTATAAAGTGTTCCCGAGTTCTGCTGAGAACGCAGCATTTCTTCGACGCTCTCTGCACCGTATATTCGAACCAAGTGCTCCAACTCATCGCGATCCGGCTGGTAAGCTTCCTTACACTTTTTACACAGGGTACGGACAAGACGTTGCGCCAGGACGCCGATGAAAGCATCAGCAAAGTTCAAAGGATCGAGCCCGATATCCAGAAGGCGCGTAACCGTTTCGGGAGCGGAATTGGTGTGGAGTGTGGAGAAGACCAGGTGACCGGTCAACGAGGCCTCAATTCCTGTATGTGCTGTCTCGTAATCTCTCATTTCTCCGATCAGGATCACATCCGGATCGGCGCGGAGAAATGACCTCAACGCCCCTGCAAAGTCAAAACCGATGCCCCGCTTGATTTGGCATTGCTGCAAGCCCGGCTGGGTAATTTCCACGGGGTCTTCGGCCGTCCAGATCTTCTTCTCCGGCGTGTTGATCCTGGCCAGCATGGCATGGAGCGTGGTGGTTTTTCCGGACCCTGTAGGCCCCACCACAAGAAAAATCCCGTGCGGATACTGAATCCGGTCATCAATAAGCCGATAATTCCGGGGACTCAGGTTCAATTTATCAAAGGGAATAGGCTCAGTGGCGGTCAATACTCGCAATACTACACTTTCACCAAAGACCGTAGGCACAGTTACCACGCGCAACTCGTGATCTTCACCTTTGATATTCACTCGCATCTTCCCATCCTGGGGCAACCTCGACTCCGCGATATCAAGCCCGGCCATAACTTTGATCCGAGCCACTACCGGAAGCGTGTGACTCTGGGGTATGTCGAACTCATCCCGACATACGCCGTCCACGCGGTAACGCACTTTGCCCGGAGCGTCTTTACGGGGCTCAATGTGAATATCAGATGCATCGCTGTTGACGGCCTCTTTGACGACTTTATCAACAAGCTGAACAATCACCGGCGCTTCTTCATCAGCTTCCTCTTCCAGCTCAGAAACTTCCTGCTTCTGGCGGGTGTCCTCCTGCTTCTGCTCTTCCTCCTGCAGTTGGCCTACAAGATCATCAATACTGGTAACAGAGGCCTCATCTTCTTCTTCGGCCGGCATTTCGGCCAGCTCAGACAGATCTACATCTCGTACACCGAGAAAGCGCAGGATATCCTCCGGCAACCCTACCCGGTACTCGTACGACTTGGCATCCACAGACCCCTGAATCTCCATAATCCGATCCCAGTCATAGGGATTGTCGATAAGAATCGTCGCCACTCCGTCATTGTCGGCAATAGGCAACCATCGTTTCCGTATCAGGTAATTCTGGTTGAGCTGCTGTAAGCACCTGTTCTGTATATCGATATTCGGATCATATTGCATGAACGGAACCCCGAAATACTGTTCCAGCGACTCCCCGATCTTTTCTACAGGCACTCCTTCTTCTTCAGCCAATACTCTGGTGAGAAAGCCCCCGTTCTCGTTTACGTAATTCGCGATCTCATCCAATCGCTCATCCGTTACCCATCCTTCATTTACAAGCAGGCCAAAAGGTCCCTGCCCATATTTGCCACTTGATTGTGCATACTTAAAAATTTCATCGGCAACTTTTCTTGCTATGTCAATTTCCTCATCAGTGAAATAACTTTTATCCGATCCGTCGCATACAGCGACCTCCAAAACACCTGCCACCTCCCCATTGTCCAGCACGCCAGGCGCAAGCATGACAGCTCTTGTGACCGTATTCGTCGCTTCATCCACGCTGCGGTCAATTCTCAGTTCCGGATCAATCGAAGCAATCTGTTCGCTATCCAACATGTCTTCTACCGCCAATGCCTGCTCGGTTGAAGCCGAATATCCCGCCAGAGAACGTTTCCCCAAGCGCAACGTAACATTCAACCCCCTGGTGGCCCCTCGCCCGACACACGAGCTCGGCTTTAACTCATTCCATGGAGACGATTTACAAATATTATACAGGACAATCCTGTCTGCTTCGAACATCTGAAGCAGCAAATCTCCGACGTCGTCCAGAACCGTCTCAAGGGCAATCTCTTTATCCTCGAGTTTCTCCAGGACAGAGGAAAGCATTTCTTGCGTCTCTTCCGCCATCACCATCCTTTCTTCTACGCACAGCTACTCCTGCCGCCCCGACTATTCACGTGGCGAGCCCTTCCATAATACTGACCAGCGGCATAAACAAAGCAATCACTATCGTTCCTACAAACACAGCCATGAACACAATCATAACAGGCTCTATCAGGGAAATCAGTGTCTCAAGCGCATTGTCCACCTCTTCTTCGTACTTGCTTGAGATGCGCGCAAGCATATCCGGCAGCGCGCCTGTCTTTTCCCCTACTTCCACCAATCGCACCACCATAACAGGAAACAGACGATCGGCCTCCAGCGCAGGAGCTATCCCGCGCCCTTCATTAATCGAATCGTAAATATGTTTGACACTTCTCCGGACCACTTCGTTCGACGTTGTCGCATACAGAATTTCTACCGAGGTTAACACCGGCACGCCCGCCCCCAGCAATGTACTCAACGTTGAGGAGAATCGGGACACCGCCGAGCGAAGTACAAAACTCTTGAAAGGCGGCACCTTGATGGCCAGAAAATCCAGTACAAACTTTCCTCGACGCGTTTTGCGGATTATAGCAATGAAGAAAATAACCGCACCCGCTGCGGCCACGATTTTCAGAAAATGATTCTTTAAACCATAACTGAATCCCATCACAAACTGAGTTAGCGCGGGGAGTTCCTGCTCTGCCCCCAGCAGATCATTAAAAATGTCCACAAACCGCGGAACGACAAAAATAAGCAGTACAGCCGATACACCCACCGCCACCGTCAACACTACAGCAGGATACACGAGACTTGAAATGATTTTTTTGCGGAACTCCAAAAGACGTTCCATGTGAGCAGCCAACTCCCGAAGAATCTCTACCATCTTGCCGGAGGCCTCGGCTGATTGAAGCATATTCACGTAGAAACGGCTGAATGATTTCGGATGCTCAGCCACCGCCTCAGACAGTTTCGTACCGGCTTCAACGTCAGAAACAATCTGGCTTAACACCTGACGGGGTCCACGCAATGAAAACACCCCTTCACATTGCTCAACCAACGTTCTGAGCGCTTGCGTCAAAGGCATTCCGGCTTCAAGCATAGTTGCCATCTGTCTGGTGAACCCGGCAAGAAGCTTCGGGGGAATCACCAGCTTCGGTTTCAGCAGGACCTTCAGAATTCTTTTTCTCAAGCGAGGTTTACGAGCCATGTCTTTCCTCACAAAAAGTTGACATTTTCACTTTTCACACTATAAGGTAACATAGGGTTTTATTCCGAAAAGAACAGTCTCATATCCACAGTAAGTTACACAACAAAATGAATAATAGCTGGCATAATAAATGCTTCAATCTAAATGTTACGTTGACCGAAAGCCAGAATAAAGCAAAGGCTTTAGAAACGTCAGAAAGGGCCCTGTAAATGAAATGTTTCGGCAAAGCGAATGCATTGTTCGCGATGCTGCGCGGCGTGCGCGCTGTCCTGTATCGTACAACTTCAAAGCCGCGTGCCTTATCTCGTACAATGTCCCCCGGAGCACGTTCAAGCTCCTTCAGCCTTCTTGAAATTATTATGGCACTTGCCATACTCGCGATCGGCATGATGATCGCACTACGCCTGTTTCCGCTGGGGCTGGAAACATCCAAAGATACCGTAGCCAAATACAACGCTTCACACAGCGCGGACACACTACTTCACCTGTTCCAGCTTCGCCTACAGTCCGACTGGGAAACGACACGGGATAAGATACCAAAAGACAAACCGACAACAGGTGAACCTTCTTCCAGTGATTGGCAACTTTGGACAGAACAGGGCAACACAACATATTATCACGGTCCCGACGGTTTTCACTACGTGAAAGTCGTTCAACATACACCTGAGGCAGACACCACGGACTTCTCCGCGATATACCGGTTATGGCGCGAGAAAGTCAGCTATACCGTCTACGACCCAGATGATTCCCCGAAGTACGAGGACAGAACGTTTTCCACAGACAAGGCGTTAAAAATCAATCTGGAAATCAGCTGGCCCCATATGATCCCGTACAGTCAACGGGATACGGCACTTTACAGCTTTGACGTATTTAGAGAGTAAAAAAACACGGGATCCCAAATGTTCGCAGATAAGCGTAATACGAAAAGAACGATGAGTTCACAACAACACGTCCCTTCGGTTTCTCAGTCTCTTTCAGCGGGAAAACCGAAAAAGCATCTCCTGCGTAAGCACTTAACATTGGTAGAAACGCTTGTCGCAGCTGCAGTTTTTCTGATCATCATGGTGCTCCTGCTGCACATTTTCAAAGGATCGCATCGTGCCTCGCTCGCCGGCCAGAACCTGCACAATATCTACGCGAACACCAACGTAGCCTTCGATGTGTTGACGCAGGATCTTCGATCAGCCAAAGCCACCTCCGGCATGTCGGCAGACAGCTCAGACGATATTCTTTTTCATCAACCGGCTGAAGACGAACTCTCTTTTATCACGGTCGGTGATCCCCCCGTAGCCGCCGCCAACTCCAAAATTCTGGAGGTGGTCTATCGATTCAAAGACCATCGGCTTGAACGGGCTGTCAACCACGACGCTGCCAGCGGAGACTGGAGCTACAGCATATACGGGTCGCGCCCGGATGATCTATCCAGCATTGATGACGATCATTATCACACAATATCACAAAACCTTATGGACGTGGAATTTACCTGTCTTAAGCCCGACGGGAGTGAATACGCTTCTTTACCGAGTCAGACCACAGAATTGCCGGGCGCCGTCCGCATCCAGATGACCCTCCTTTCCCGCCGGGCGTTTCAGAAATGGCAGAACAGTCCTTCTGAACGACAAGAGGACATTGTAGATCGACACGCTCGTACGCTCAGCAAATTAATCCTGCTACCTTCGCCGTGACATTCTCCTGCCGAGCTCATGTTCAAATCGCACAATCACCTGGTACACCATTTGTTAGAACTTCCTGTATACTTCAGAGATCTGACAGGACAAAGTATTGCAGCATAGACAAACAAGAATTATACTAAAGGCAACAGATGAGAATGCCGATTCAGAAAAAACGTAGCACGATTGATGAAAGCGTTGATAAAACCAGATCGTTTCCTATAAGAAAGACAGAGTATGAAAACGTTAACCGATTTTGTCTCCCAAATCATACGGGCCAGCCTCGAAAAGTCGCCGGACGAAATGCTGGGGGATTTTCTTCGTATTGTCATCGAGCTCAGTGAAGCCGGGAATGGTTCGATTGTCGGAGAATACGGCCCTCAGCTATCGGTCTTGTACAGCACCGATCATTCGACCATGAACCAAACTGTCTCCAGGGAAAGCATAGCCGGCCGAGCGCTACATCAGGGTGTCATCCTGTATACACCTCTTACACCAGCCGATACAGCAACAGAGCATCAAGAAGATCACGCCCCCGGGCAGAATGAACAATATTTACTCACTATTCCTATCCCTTCGGTATATCATGAAGATAACTCCGCCTCGTCCGCACGATTTACAAACGTGCTGCAACTCAGTTTCTCCAATCCGATCTTTAATGCTCCCGCCCCGACGTCCGATTCGTACCGGGAATACACGTTCGAACAGATCAAACAGGAATCCGGCTTCGATTCCTATCTGGCCAACGTTTTTGTGTTGCTGCCGGTACTCTCCTTTGCCATGGAGATCAAGAACTTAAGGCGAACCGCTTACCAGGCGATGCACGAAGTTAAAAATAAATTCTTCTCTGTCCAGGCGTGGATCCAATGTCTCCAGGAAGACCTGCAGGACTGTGCGCCACAGGTATTCAATAACACAAATGTCAACGAAAGTATGGAGCTGGTTGAACGTGCCATCCAAGAAGGCCTGGACTTATCGAAGGACTCTCTGCTGTTCACTCAGATCTACACTCGACATTTCCGCTCCACCGATTTGAATGAAGTTGTACAGCGGGCAGCGGATGACGTGCGGGCCCTGGCGACATCAACCGGAAACATTGAGGTGTCGACCGAACTGGATAAAAATGTCGGCACCTGTTACATCGATCCCGATCAGCTTCGCATCGCTCTGTTCAACATCGGCAAAAACGCTGTAGAAGCACTGGGGGAGGCAGAAACTTCCAATCCCTGGTTCAGCGTACGCACCGAAGCAACAGAAGACGACCACATACAAATAGTACTTGAAGATAACGCAGGCGGATTGCCGGACGAGATTGTAAACGGACTTTTCCTGCCCTTCAAAAGCTACAAAGATGGCGGCACAGGCTTAGGGCTAACCATCACCAAAAAGATTGTCGACGGCCATAACGGAACAATCTCCTGCGACAGCGGGAAAAACGGAACACGTTTCACGATCCGGTTGAGCTCAACAGCGTCTTCCTAAAGAGGATTGGAGGCGAAGACATGCCAAAAGAGAACAACAAGCAAGCTAATAACGCTGAAAGCAGTGATTTCACCAATAATCCGCAATCTGCGGAAAATGCTTCAGAAACAAAAAAGAAGTTGAGCGCGAATACGGTACTCGTGGTAGATGACGAAATGACTGTGAGGCGTTTTGTAAGACGCCGCGTACAACGATACGCCCCGAACGTGACAACCATCGAAGCTTTGAACGGCAGCGAAGGTTTGGAGAAGCTCTCCGAAATCCGCGAGAAAAGCAACAGAGACCCGCTTCTCATTGTCACGGATCTTAATATGCCCGTGATGGACGGATGGGATTTTATTCAGGAGCTCAAAAGTGATTACGAATCTCGCGGCCAGGCTCAGGGGATCCCAGTGATCGCCCTTTCGGCCACGGGAGGAGAAAAGGGGATACTCTTTATGCGACGCTCAGTGGTAAAGGGGCGTAACGTCAAGTACACCCCGCTGATCAGCGTCGCCAAAGAAAGTTGCCTGAACCCTTCAGACTACGATGCAACCGGCCAGGAAGGATTGGACGCCTGGCTGAAGTTCTTTCTCAGCCACTCTGCCTGAACATACCCAAGGAACCTGCCAGCCTTGTCTTGCCGGGTTTGCCGGGCATTCACACCAAACTCCGCAGTTCACGCGGAATGTGACCTGTACCGTTTATTGATGTGCCACATGACCACAATGGTCACAATAATAAGCCCGATAAACAACCACGGCCCGTTGGACACCCCTCGAGCGTTTGTTTTGCCGGGAGAAGGTAACTCACTGGAAGAAACTTCAGGAACAAACAGATTACCGGAGGTCTCCCCCGTGAACGTAAAACTCGCGCTCGCTTTCCTGATGTTGGCGTTCAACGTGTCCCCGGCGTTTTCAGAAGCTACCGCTCCTATCCTGTACACCCGTGCGTTCTTCGTTTCCGGTGTGCGAAGGTAATGCTCCACGATCTGAAAACGGCCCTGAGTTTCCTGCTTTTCCCGAGAAGCCCCCGCACAACCGCCGCCCCTATGTCCGCCCAACGGTCCGGAGAAGCTTAAACGATAGACAACATGGCCGTTTCTCTCTTCAAGTTGGGAAGTATGAATCGTAATGTCGTTTTCTTCACTCTGCTTCATATTCTTCAGCCGCTTGTCAATATATGCTCGTAAATCCTCCCGGTTTTTCAGAACAAACTCCTCCTCTACGCGTGCCAGAGAAATCCCCGCATTGTACTTATTATGACGAGCGGTCAGAAGTAACCGGGACCGGCCTCTACGGGGGCCACCGCAAAAAGCGGGCGTGCGCCCTGTAGATCCATTAGGCCTGCGCGTCTGCCAATTTGAACCGGCAGGAACACGCATTTCCACTTGCTGATCTTTGACTTCAACCGTCTTCCATTCTGCCTTCTCAGGAACAGCCGTCTGGTCTTCCTTCCCTAGGCCGGACGATGCATCCGGCTTCCCTTGCACTTCCGCGATAACAGAAGTCAGGAAAAGCGGTAACACGATCAGCACCAGCAGCATTGCATTGTAGCGAGCAGCCATTACAGAACTCCATCTTTACCACATCAGGACACAGGGGATTCTCCAGTTTTTGAACACCGAAGGTGTTCGCGCATATCCCCTGTAAATGAATATAATGGCTGGGCCGTTTATTGCATAAGTGCTCCGGCTTTGGGTATCACGTACGCGTGTGAAGCTTTATGCCATCTCGGAATTTCTACAACCCCGGCGTTTGTATGACTGTGAAACTTTTTCAAAACGACGGGATTGCTGACGCCTGGAAACCAGCAAACCACTGTTCAGGTCTATAAATTTGTGAATATGTCTTCGCCGTGTTATCTTATTAAAAATGTAAAGCTTCGAAAAACGGAACATGTAAAGGGGGCCAGACATTTGTAGGGTGAGTGCACGGCAATGGGTCAGTAGCTGTCGAGTAGATTCAGGCACTCAGGGACTGGGTACAAATGCGGCATCGGGGCGCCTCACAGAAGCAGATTAATGGAGGACATCTATATGGGTGAACACGAATCTGAAGAAATTCGGGAAGACGGCCTCTTCGAAGAGTACGAGGCCATGCTGGAGGAGTACGAGAGAAAAGAACGGCGGCGTAGATTGGTGGGGCCGCTGATCTCGGTGGCCGTACATGTGGCCGCGGCCTTCATCGCCGCCATGCTGATTGTACCCCAATTCGAAGAAGAAGACCAGGAAGTGGAAATAAGCGCCATCCAGGAAGAGTTCAAAGAGATCGAACCGGAAACCCAGAAAGAACTCAAAGAACTGGAAAAAAAGGCCGAGGAAGTCGTACCGGAAGTCGATAAACCGGAAGTCTCTAAAGAGCCCACAGAGGATACCGCCCAAACCGACACGATGAACAAACCGCAGGCAAGCGCGGACACAAGCATTGACACAGCCTCCATGACAGACGTGAAAGTGCGGGAGACCGGCATGGAGGTATCCAATCTCTTCGGCGGACGTTCAGAGGGCGGACGCGAAGACGCTCTCGATGAATACGGCGGCTCCAAGGAGACCGAGGAAGCAGTTCTGGCAGCACTGCGGTGGCTGAAAAAAACCCAGAAAGACGACGGTTCGTGGGGCGAATATGAAGGACGGCAGTGCAATAACTCTGTACCGATGTCCTCGTTTGCTCTGCTTGCTTTTCTCGCTCACGGCGAGACACCCGCGAAGTCCGACGAGTTCGGTAAGACCGTGCGCATGGCCATGAAGTATCTCACGGACCACATGATGAACAAAGAAAAAGTCCACAAGAAAAGCCAAGGGTATGTCAACGGCATCGAAACGTACGCGTTGGCGGAAGCGTATGGCATGACACAACTGCCATTTCTTAAAGCCCCGGCACGCAGAGGCTTGAAAATGATCATCGAAGGACAGCAGAAAAACGGTGGATGGAATTACGGCTATGATCCGAGCAATCACGCCGATGAGGGTGAGTCCCGCTGGGACCTGTCCGTCGCCGGCTGGCAAATGCAGGCACTCAAAGCAGGATACGTGGCGGGTATAAAAATTCCCGGCATGGGACGAGCTATTAAGAAATCGATCACTTTCTGCAAAGAGGTGGCCTATAAAAACGGAGGGTTCGGTTACAGTTCCCCCGGCTTTTCCGGCTGGGCTATGCAGGGGGCGGGTCTTCTGGCGCTGCAGCTCCTGGGCGAGAAGAATAGTCGTGAAGTTCGAAGGGGGCTGGACAAAGTAAAAGAAAAGATGCCGTTTGAATGGGAAGAACTGAAGCAGGGAGAAGATAAGGAGGAACAAGGCCTCGAGCCCGAAGGTTGGCCGGTTTACGCCTGGTACTACCTGACCCAGGCCATGTTCCACGGCGGCCGCGCTACCTGGAACAAGTGGAACAGGGTCTACCCGGAAACCATCGTGGCCCGTCAGAAATCCGACGGCCATTGGGAATTGCCGGCAAAAATAAAAGGAAGTCACCATCGCTTGGGACCGTGGTATACAACCTCGCTCCTGGCGCTGACGCTGCAGGTGTACTACCGGTATCTGCCTACCTACGAAATGCCGGAGAAACTGGCCATCAAGAAAGATGGGGAAGAAGACAAGTCCAGCCTGGATGTGGACTCTTCCGATACCGAAGGGCTGGATATCGATGTTCAGTAACTGGACTGGAACCACTTTGGAAGAGGAGGTGTCTCAACAACAGCGTCAAAATTTGATGTGATTGGTCCTGGAGACAATTGTCGGTGGTAAACGGCCGCTCCTGCAACCTTTTCGACGGCGTTACCTCCGCGAGGGGGACCGGCCGCAACAGGCTGAACCGGACAGGCAGCCTAAGCGTAAGCGGGAGAGGAAAGTCCGGACTCCACAGGGCAGGAAGTCCCGCTGAAAGGCGGGATACCGTCGGCAAAACACCGGCGGTAAGGAAAGTGCCGCAGAAAGAAGACCGCCTGACCGTTGCAAGGTGGTCAGGTAAGGGTGAAAGGGTGAGGTAAGAGCTCACCGCTTCTCGGCGTAATCCGGGAAGGCACGGCAAACCCCTTCCGGAGCAAGACCAAATAGGGGGCTGCCGATGCGGCCCGCATCACTTCCGGCCCTCAACGTCGAGGGCACGGAGCAAGCCCCGGGTTTCGGTCGCTCAGATGAATGGCCGTGCCCGTCTTTGATGAAAAGGCGGGAACAGAATCCGGCTTACGCCACCGCAAGTGTCTCCCCTTTGCTCGTTATGGTCCTATTGAGCAGAATCATCGGAGCGCAGGCGAGTGGCCAACACCCCAAAGGTCAGCGCCTCTCTGTAAAAACTCGCCGCCGTCGGGTTTTTATCAGAACAAATAACCCGCCCAGCGCGAATTTGCCCCATATCTATGGTATTGTATATACCGACAGCATACGAAAGAAGCTGATTACAGCTTGAATAAGAAATAGACTTCGGCTGATTCGCGGTTTCATTTTCCGCAGATCAAACACGATACCTTTTCGAAAAAACTGCTATGCATTCACCAAAACATTTACACACGAAATTCCACTACCTGCGAATACATTCCCCTCTGTATTCCAGGGCCTCCTCTTTTCATCCGGTCTTTGCGGATTCTTTCCGTACACTTGCCTCGGCCTTTCGGGTACTCCCGGCCTCAAAATCGGGCCGCCACCCTTCCCGGAGGCGCCCGTCTTTACATTGTTCCGGTTTCAGCCTGGGGGCAAACGTTCAACGCCGTATGAGCAGTTCAAAGAGATTACAGCACGGATCACTTCCTCGACTGAAACCGCGACCCCCCGTCAGTCCTGGACGTATTATGAACTTATGTGTCATGTTCCTGCTCTCAGTGTGTGCGGCGCCGGCTCAATCAGCATCAGACTCCGATCCCGCCGAAGACCAAGCTGACAAGAAAGATAACGCCGGCAGTCCTGAAAAGCTATACGAATACCGGCAGAAAGGCCAAAGAGCAATGGATGACGGCATTTACAGCGCCGCTGCCCGGTTCTTCAAACGTTATCGCAAAGCCACCGACAGGCAGGAACCTGACTTCTCCGACGCAACCATCTTGCTGGTCAAGGCTTACCTCAAAGAGGGGCAACCTGCAAATGCACAGGATGCCCTGAGCTACCACCAAAAGAACACCCCCGGTCTCTCGGATGCCACCTATAAAGAGGACCTTACCTATTTCAAGGCCCTCACCTTCGCCCGGCGGCATGCGTGGGACAAAGTGATTGAAACCGTGCGTCCATTAAGTCAGGAAGCCTCTGACGCCTACAACAAGCACCGAGCTTTACGCCTTCTGGGTAAAGCCTACGCACGTACACAACAGTGGGAAAAAGCAAAATCCACACTGTCGAAACTGCTCAAAACGGTCCCCGAAGGAACTGAAAACGCAGCTCAAACCCGTGAAGAATTGCTTAAAACATATATCGCCCAAGGCGATCTCAAAATGGCGGAGCAGATCCGGAAAGAGTTACAGGAGAAGGATGAAAACGTCCCTCCCGCCAAGATCAAATTATACGAGCTGCTCATAAATGTAAAAAGAGGAAAGCTCGAGGCAGCGTACAACCTGTACCAGGACATAAGCGGAAACTCCCCTGACCAAGCCGATTCGGACTGGTGGATGGGACTATCAGAATTGACCGATCAGCTTATGGCCGAAAATCAACTGGAAAAAGCCTTAACCGTCCTCGAAACGGCAGAGAGTCTGACCCCGACACAAGAAGCTCAGAAGCACGCCCAGCTACAGAAGGCAAAAATCCTCATCCAACAGGAGAAAATTGCACTTGCCATCAACGCCCTTAATGAATTTGAAGAAACTTTTCCAGAATCAGAAGAAATTATAACCGTCAAAATGCAACTCGGCGAATTACTCCGCGAAACCGATAATCCTTTATCCGCCGCTAACTACTTTAAACAGGTCATGAAGAACAAGCAAGCCAATCTCAGCCAACGCTACCGGGCTGCTATACGTCGAGGGTGGAGCTTTAACGATGCGGAAAAATACGGTAAAGCGAGGGACAACTTTCTTGAGGCAGCAGAATTGGCTGAAGATGACAACAAGAAAGCCCAGGGACTCCTGTATGCTGCCGACGCCGAAGACAGACAGGGCAAGCACCAGTCAGCTGCCGAATTGTATAAAAAAATCGCTGAAAATCTCTCCGGAACAGCTCAGGCGGAAACCGCCCGATATAAGCAGGCCTTGTCTTACGTAAAACAGAAAAAGTATGCCAAAGCCTCGAAACTTTTCTCCACTTACCTCGAAGAATTTCCTAAGGGCAAGCGAGTAGTGACTGTACGCCTGGAGTACGGGATTTCACTGAAAGAAGCCGAGAAGTACGACCAGGCATTAAAACAATTGAAAAAATTCCTCAAGCAGGAGCCTGAGCATGAAAAAGCGCCCCGGGCTCTTTTTGCCGCCTACGAAATCGCCCTGGAACGGGAAAACCCTGATACAGCCATCGAGTTTCTCTCACGTATTATAGAGGATTATCCGGACTCAGATTTTTCCAGAAAAGCTCTTTATACCCGCGCACATACGCGTTTTATTTACAACCGTAACAAAAAAGCGATAAGCGATAGCAAGCTATTTCTGAATAAATATCCGAATGTCCCCCGCGCAGCGGAAATCCTGTTGTGGCTGGGTGACCACTTCGCAAATCGAGGTGATCTGAAAACGGGGCGAAAACACTTCCTGCAGCTCGTCAATGAGCACCCCGACTCGGCGTTCGCCCCCACGGCCTTA
>CAJXKU010000041.1 GCA_913055945.1 uncultured Lentisphaerota bacterium
GATGCTCCTGTGCCGCCTCCAGTGCCTCCTTGGTGACGCGCACCCGAGCCCGGGCCAATTGCACCTTCAGAAAGGCCTCGGTGGCGCCCAGGGCCACGCCCAGTTGGGTCTTGTTGAGCTGCTGGCTCACCTGTTTCGGGTCAAGGGCAATGTCGTCGACGCTGAATTCTGCTACGCGTTGAGTATGATCCATCAGTAATAAACCTCATCCTGTGGTTGCGGCGCTTTCAGGTTTTCTTTGTCAGAGACCAGATCTTCAATATCGAGGTAGTTTCTGGGCGAGATTTCGAGGCGGCAATCCAACTCGCCGTTTTCTTTTCGCGGGATAGGTACGCCGGCCCGTTCCAACCAACGCGCGGCTCGCTCCATCATCAAATGACGAGCCGAATCAATGGAGTCAAAGCCTGTTTTATTTTTCACCGGCGCAAATTGTTCATATCGGTGTACCTCCAGAATAAGGGGGTTGTGAGCCAACGGCAGCGCGTCGAACACAAATTTTTCGAGTTTGACGGCGTTGGGGGTTTCGGGGTTTACAGGTTCGCCGTTTTCGTTTACATGTTTGACTTTCTTTTCCGCCCTGTGGAAAGGGAGCGTCAGTTCGCGGTTTTCTGTAACCTGTTCAATGAAATGCCGTCGGAACAAATGGATCGCCGGCGAACCGGCTCGATACCTCAGGTTTCCTCCTTCATCGCGCTGTTCAGCCTTTTCCGCCGATAGATCGCTGTATTCAACAATGCGCAATTCGTTGCCCACCATGCAGAAGTTGCCCAGCTTTTCGTAGGGGTCCCGCTTGATCAGCGCGCGGCTGCTCATATCGGAACACGTTTCTTCATGAAGACCGAGGAACAGCGGATCGAACGGTTTTATCAACGGGTTGTCCACCTGCCAGTAGGAAAGATGGTCAATTCCCCGCTTCCGCATGTCTTCCAGCGCGCCGGAATTGCGGAGGGCATCCAGGCACCCACCGTGGCCGTCCGGGGCCAGTGCAAACGAATCCTTGTTTTCAAGCAGTACCTTTCCGTTGAAATCTATGGCGGGCATCGTTCCCTGGGGAAATATGATCAGGTTATCGGGGTCAAGCCCGAAGTGATCGTGTTTTTCGAAAAAGTCGAGGATATCCTGATGGTTCATGGGGCTGCTCATTATGTACCATGGGATGGTCGTGCCGTATTTTTCCTGCGCGCGGAGAATCATTTCGGCGAAAAGCTGAAACAGTGTTTTGCCTTTGACAGGGGAGATGGGAAACGTTCCTTTCGGTCCATCGAATCCGAGACGAGTCCCTTGACCGCCCGCAACTGTAAAACCGGCGACCCGGCCTTCCGACAGTACACTTCGTCCTTTTTCAACAGCCATGTCGTACTGTTGTCTCTGCGCAGGATTCTGCGGCTCAACCGGCCAATAGTCAGCGGGCTTGGGGTCTTCAGTGAATTCAATGTCGGGCGTTTGTAAAACGTATTTTTGGATACTTTCCGATAAGTTTGACCAATCGATATTCTGTATTTGGCTTTTCAGCTTTTGGCGCCCTGTTTCATCCAGTTCGTGCCAGAAGCGAAGCACGTGCTCCTGGCCATACTGGCGGAGGTGTTCATACAACGCTTCGTATGACTCGTCCTTTACTTCAGTCAGTTCAGTTCTCTCTGTATTTTCTGAGTTCATAGCATCCGATCCCTGCTTTATTCTTTCGTTTGGCGTCTTTCTTTGAGATGTGTAAGAATCATTTCCCGGACTTTGAGTAACTGCCGTCTCACCGTGCCTGAAACACTTTCAAGTTCAGCGTGGTTTTTGCTGAGTTCGTTGATGAGTCCTACAGCGTGATTCAGGTCTTGTAATGCGCGTTTTGCAAACGCGATGTTGGCACCGACCTGTATGTAAAGACCATCGCCCACACTCGCGGCAAGATGAGTCAAAGCTCTGGAGATGTAGAAAAGGACTTTGCCTCCAGTAAAACTGTCGTCTGCTGGAAGGACAGTGGCGTAAACATTGCACCATCCAAGTGCAGTCTGCCGGAGAAGAACGAAAGAAGGCGCATTTTCATAATAAAATATGTCGCCGGGCTGACCTTCTCCGTTTTCTGCTGCAGGTTCGTCTTCCGGCGCCGAATCGATCGGGTCATCCTCCGGGGGAAGCCACTGGCTCTGTTCTTCTGAAAGTTCCGGCATTGCGAAATCGCAGTGCCAGCGGTTTGAGCACTCGTTGCAATTGAGACTGCATTCAGGGAAGTCGTGCTCTTCGTTTTGATTTCTGCTGGACGAAAGGTCACCGAGTTGTCGGGAAATAAGCTGGTTACATTCCGGAAGATCCGAAAAACGTTTCAAAAGCTTGATGTAAGAAGCAATGTATTCGTCATCTTCACGGAAGCTGTTTTCCCAGTGAAATTCGTCTCTGTCATATTTTTCTTCAGGGTTCATAACCAATTGTCCATAGCGAAGTTGTTGGGGTACGTTTCTCCCTTTCCAATCAACCGGAGCATACCTCAATTTAAGTGATCTATCTGTAAGTGTCAACCCTGAATAGCTCGAATTAATGCATCCGCAAACTCGGAGCATTTCACTTGGGTGCTGCCTTCCATCTGACGCGCGAAATCATAGGTTACAACTTTATCAGCGATCGTCTTCTTCATGGCTGTGAGGACTTCGTCGGAAGCTTCGCGCCAGTCCATGAAGCGGAACATCATAGCGCCCGAGAGGATTAAACTTCCGGGGTTCACTTTGTCCTGGTCTGCGTATTTGGGCGCCGTGCCATGGGTGGCTTCGAAAACGCCGTGTTTGGTCTCGTAGTTGATATTTGCTCCGGGAGCAATGCCTATTCCGCCGACTTGGGCGGCCAGAGCGTCGGAGATGTAGTCACCGTTTAAATTCATTGTGGCAATGACGTCAAATTCCGCAGGCCGTGTTAAAATCTGCTGCAGGAATATGTCTGCAATTGCGTCCTTGATTAAAATCTTACCTTCAGGGGGCTGGCCGTTACATTCCTCCCAGGTCACGGTCTGTTCAGGAAATTCCTCTTTGGCCACTTCATAGCCCCAGGCCCGGAAGGCGCCCTCCGTGTGCTTCTGGATGTTGCCTTTGTGAACGAGCGTTACGCTTTGTCGATCTTCGGCTAAAGCGTAGTTGATGGCCGCACGCACCAGGCGTTTTGATTTCCGTTCACTGACCGGTTTTATGCTGATGCCCGAGTCTTCCGCAATGTCGTCCCACCCGTAGTTCTCCCGGAAAAACGCCAGCATCTGACGGGCTTCTTCGCTATGGGGGGGAACCTCCTTGCCGGCGTAAACGTCTTCGGTATTTTCCCGGAATGTAACCATGTCCACCTTTTCCGGGTGTTTGACAGGGGAAGGTGTGCCGGGAAAATACTTGACGGGGCGTTGGCACACATAAAGGTCCAGGGCCTGACGGATTGCTACATTGAGGCTCCGTATACCCCCGCCAACCGGCGTGGTAAGTGGGCCTTTGAGGGTGACGCGATACTTGCGCATGGCGTCCAGGGTCTCGTCCGGAAGCCACTCACCTGTTTTGTCATGAGCCTTTTCTCCGGCCAATACTTCATGCCAGTTTATGCGGCGCTCACCGTTATAGGCTTTTTCCACGGCAGCATCTAAAACCCGAACCGTAGCCCGCCAAATATCGCGGCCGGTTCCGTCACCTTCAATGAAGGGAATCGTGGGGCAGTTTCCGGTTTTGATGCCGTCTGGTGCAGTTTCAATAATGTCAGGCATTCTCGCCTCCTGTTTCGTTTATTCCTTGCTCCGAATCGTATTTTCTTTGAATGGTGTATAGCGTAAAACAAACCGTTCAATCACGGTTCGCGCTGATTGTCTGTGGAACAGTACTATAACCTCCCGTACGTTTTGCGATTGACCTAACCAGAGCTCACTTTATGTTGCGTAAAAGAGTGAATGTTGTTCCTTCGGTTCCTTCGGCAGAGTGAATGTCTGCAGGGAAAAATGGGCGATAACATAGATTGCGAAGGCAATATTAAGGGCATCCCTGAGTTGTCAGATGCGTCCGAGACGGTATATGTACTGTTGGTACGATTTAGCAGCGCTAAAGACGTACCGGCATGGACGTCGTTTTCGCAGAAACTGAAATGGAAGTTTTTATCCAGCTTTTAGTAAAAGCAAAATAAAAGAAAGGAGGACACGTATGAACGATATGACGGCGGCAAACTTGCGTAGTGCGTTTGGTGGTGAATCCATGGCTCATATGCGGTACCTGGTGTGGAGTGATGTGGCCGCGGAGGAAGGCTATCCCAATGTGGCCCGTCTGTTCCGGGCGATATCCCGGGCGGAACAGGTGCATGCCTCGAATCATTTTGAGACGCTGCGCGATGTGTCCGGTCCGTTCCTCGTGCCTTCCATGGCGGGGTTCGGGCTCGGAGGCACCGCGGATAACCTTGATGGTGCTATAGAGGGTGAAACCTTTGAAATTAACCAGATGTACCCTGCTTATAAGGAAGTCGCCAAAAGCCAGGGTGAAAAGCAGGCAAACGTCAGTTTTTATTACGCTCTGTCGGCCGAGAAAGTGCATCAGCAGATGTTCGGACAGGCGAAAGAGGAGGTTCTCAGCGGCCGGGATATGGAACTGGGAAAAGTTCAGATCTGTGAAGTCTGCGGACATACCCTGGAGGGGGAGGCTCCGCAGAAATGTCCGATCTGCGGCGCGGCGTCGGAAAAGTACATCACCTATGAATGAGCGGATGCGCTTTTTGCCTTGACGCATGGGCAGACGAAACAGCAAACACAACGAAACAAGAAAGGGAAGTAATCATGATAAGCCAGAATATCCAGGAAGCGTTCAACAAACAGATCAATGCCGAATTGTATTCCTCCTACCTGTACTTATCCATGGCAGCCTGCTTTGAGTCTCTGAACCTGCCGGGGTTTGCCAACTGGATGAAAGTACAGGCGCGGGAAGAAAACGAGCATGCGATGAAATTGTTCGAGCACATCGTGCAACGAGGAGGCGAAGTGGAGCTCGAAAGTATAGATAAGCCGAAAGTGAAATGGGAGTCAGCGGTGGAAGCGATCGAGGATGCGCTCAACCACGAGAAGAAAGTGACGGGAATGATCAATGATCTGGTGGACCTGGCCGCAAAGGAGAACGACCACGCAGCCGGCGTGCTGTTGCAATGGTTTGTATCCGAGCAGGTCGAGGAAGAAGCCAATGCTGATGATCTTCTGCAGAAGTTGAAGATGGTCGGAACGTCCGGTGCTCCTCTTCTCATGCTCGATCAGCAGGTTGGAAAACGCGAATAAGTGGGGCGAACCTATGAATACGGAAAACGCGAATGCGGTCGTGCTGGTGGAACGGTTCTACGAAGATATGGAACTGTGGTACCCGTTGTTTCGGCTTAAAGAGGAAAAGGCATCGGTAAGCATCGTCGGCCCTGAAAAGGGGGTGACCTATAACAGTAAACACGGGTACCCGGCCACCTCTGATGAAGCTGCGGATGACGTGGATGTCCAGCAGCTGGACGCAGTCATTATCCCCGGCGGATATGCGCCTGACCATATGCGGCGGACGCCGGGCATGGTGGAACTGGTCCGTAACGCGTGGGAGCAGGGTAGTGTGGTGGCCTTTATCTGCCATGGGGGATGGATTGCTGTTTCAGCAGATATCCTGCACGACAAACGCGCGACCTCCTTTTACGCCATCAGGGATGACATGGTCAACGCGGGCGCGAATTGGGTGGATGCGGAAGTCGTGCAGGACGGGAACCTTGTAAGTGCCAGAAAACCGGATGATCTACCGGCTTTTTCCCGAACAATCCTGGAACTTTTGCGCGAAAAATAAGATAGGGAGGGAGCAGCAAATATGGCGAAAATCACATTCAAAGGCAGCGAGTGCAATACGTGCGGAACACTTCCGGAAAAAGGTACGGTCGCACCCGACTTCGTGTTAACGGATGGAGAGCTTGCGGACAAAAAGAAAGGCGATTTTGCCGGGTATCGGCTCATCCTGAATGTGTTCCCCAGTGTCGATACTTCGGTTTGTGCGACTACTGTGCGGCGGTTTAATGAAGAAGCCGCGGCGCTGTCAAATACGGTGGTGTTGTGTGTTTCCATGGATCTTCCGTTTGCTCAAGAGCGCTTTTGCGCTGCTGACGGTATTGAGAACGTGCAGACATTATCAGCTTTTCGTTCCCGCGGTTTCGGTGAAGACTACGGTGTGCGGATCGTCGATGGGCCCTTGAGCGGACTGTTCGCCAGAGCTTTGATCGGCCTTGACGAGAGCGGGACTGTAATTTATACCCAGCAGGTGGCCGAGATCGCTCAGGAGCCGGATTACCGGGAAGCCCTGGACGCTGTGACGTAAGCGACATAAGATCTGTACATGCGGCTGGAGCCTGACGGAACGGAAATACTTCTGTCCAGCGCATCCTTTCTGGAAGATGCGTCTTAGATTTTGAGGCGCGCGCGTATCCGCGGACGAATCCCTGTTTCCCATAGTCTCAGATGAGTGAGCAGACCGCACGCCATAGTATTAACCTTGCTGAGGTAGGTTCCCCACGCCACACTGGTAGACCTTATGAAGTGCACTTACAGCGCACAGGAATGTACGGCTTATATGAGCTCGGGCCTTCAGCCCTCCAGAGATCGGCAAAGTCGATCGGTAAACTCATGCGAAGGCGCTTCGTCGGGATAAACGTTATCGGATCCTTACCACCCGTTGTAAAGCGATGCTCGACGCTCTGAGGATCACTTCTTTTACCATCTTTCCTTCGCTTCTGGACATCTTTCGGTCGCCATGGTAAACTGAACCTCGAGCATTCAGCTTGTCATCAAAACCGGGCCGCGCGGTTGAACTCTGATGCTCGCAAGGAGATGCATCCGTTTTTGAGAAGGGCGGCTTAAATCTGTATTTCCCGGCTGTTATCGTTTTTGACAATCGTCTCGTGAGATAGACGCCTGTGCTCGCCTGTATCGGAAAGCTCCCCTGTACGGCGAATTCGCAGCTTTTTCCCGTCATCGCAATGTAACGTTGCCGCCGAAAACAAAGGGGGCGTCAAGCTGTATGCAGCATCGCCGGGGCAATGGGGAAACATACCCAGGGATGCAAAGATATACCACGCGCTCATTTCACCGTTGTCCTCGTCGCCGCAGAATCCTTCGGATGAATAGAGCTCTGTAAGTACGCGATGAACAGTGTCATCCGTAACCTGCGGATGTCCCACCAGAAGCGGCAGCCATAGGTAGGCATGCACAGGTTGGTTTGAATGTGCGTACTGACCGAATTCCGCGACCGCCATTTCAGTCATCTCGTGTATTTCGAACGGGTAGTCGCCGATATTGAAGTGCGGCGGGGTATTCAGCATACGTGAAATTTCGTTCACGAGATTTTCCGGGCCGCCCAGAGCGTCCGCCAAACCGTGAGGATCATGCGGTACGTGAAAACGATATTGCCAGGGGCCACCTTCCCGGTACGGCCCTCCCCACCTGAACAGGTCGAAGGGTGTAAGCCAGGAGCCATCCGATAAGCGCGGTCGCATAAAACCTGTCGAAGGATCGAATAAGTTTTTCCAGTTTTCTGCACGGGTTCGGAACGTCCGCTCATCTTCCGGCTTCTGCAGGATACGGGCCACCTGTGCGCAGCACCAGTCACTGTAGGCATAGTCCAGTGTGCCGGCGACTCCGTCGGGTTCCTCATCACAGGGCAGATATCCGTGCTGTATGTAAAACGATAACCCCGGACGACCCCAACGGCCTTCTTCGTCACCCGGTACTGTGGCGTCTTTCCGCATGCCTTCGTACGCTTGACCCCAGTCGAAACCGCCGATCCCTTTGGTGATTGCATCGGCCATGACCGCAGCTAAATGAGTTCCTACCATTGAACTTTTATAACCGGGCGCACTCCAGCGCGGAAACCAGCCACCTTCCGCAAAAGCCGTGAGCCATCCCCTCAGAATCTCCGATAATTGTTCGGGAAAAAGTATCGAGTAGAAGGAATAAACCGTTCGGTAAGTGTCCCAGAAGCCATTGTCTGCATACAGGGTGCCTTCGTGAATACGGCCGTCATAAGGACTGAAGTGTATACGCTTACCGGACGCATCAAATTCGTGAAACACTCGCGGATAAAGCATGGTTCGATACAGACAGGAGTAAAACGTACGCTGTTGTTCCTCAGTGCCGCCTTCGAGCTGGATCCGGGAGATCTGTCGTTCCCACACCTCCTCACTTTCCTGTCTTACCTGTTCGAATGAGCGGGAACCGATTTCCCGGTTCAGGTTGCATTCCGCCTGCTCTGGGCTTATATAACTGGTTCCGATGCGCAAGGTGACCGGCTCATTCGGAGCCGCGGAAAAACGTGCCACTAAGCCCCTGCCGGACGGTTCTTCCTCGACGTTGTTCATGGGTTTGTCCATGTGGGCCACGAAATAACAGGCCAGATTTTCCGGGCAACCGCCGCTGTCGTGGGACATGGAGTATCCGGATACCCAATGGCCGTCATCGCTTACCGTGACCGTGCATTCATCAGTGAAAAGACTGAACAATATGCCCGCCCGGTCGGTTTCAGGAAAATACGACCGGATCATTCCACACCGCGGAGTTGCCGTTAATTCAACAGTTGTTCGGTATCTATTCAGATACACTCGGTAATAGTCCGGTCGCCCATGTTCATCCTGGAACCTGAAACTCGATGCGCGCTTATCAGCGTTTTCAAAGGTTTCGCCCACCAATGGCAGTATCGTAAATTGTCCGTAATCACCGATCCACGGTGAACACTGATGCGTAGCGCGAAAGCCCTGCATTTTGCCGCCGGGCTGGCTTCTCCGGCGCGAGTAGGGCCACCGTCCTTCCCCCGTCTGCGGCGTCCAGAAAGTCATGCCCCATGGCCTGCCGATCAGCGGGCAGGTGTTGCCTGTGGAAAGCGTAACTACCGAATCGGTGCCCTGAAAGATGTTGACTGAATCAAGAATAGATGTGTTTTTCATAAGTTGTCTCGAACCTTTGTATAACTGGGCGTCCGTACATAAAATGCCTGTTTGCTAAAGTCAAAGACTGCCGTAGGTTACATGAAATTACCGTTGCCGTCTGCATACTCCGAATCAATAAGAAGTACCGGAAAAGCCCGCAAGGTCGGGGGATCTCGGGACCGTACGCTTTTAAAAAGGGGAGGAGGATACAGCTTTGTTTATGATCGAGGATGGCCACGCTTATTATATATATCATACAACAGCGGTTGGCTCTCACCCCGGGCCGGAACGTAGCTGTTCCTGACAGCTTGTCAACTGTCCGTTTGGGCCTTACTTTGCATAAGGAAAATGGGCGCTACGGCTACGGCCCATAGCGCCCCTCTTGAATCGGATCCGGCTTTCTTCTGTTTTCCGCCGACTCAGAGACGACTGCCTCTTAAAGATCGGGCGGCTGGAGGGCCTCCCATTTGTCCTCGTACCACTCTACAGGCTTCGGCATCTGGCTGAGCCATTCGGCATACTCGTTGACCAGTTCTTTCAGTATTTCGGGTCTCTGCTCAGTGAGGTCTGTTGTTTCGCTCGGATCGTTCTCCAGATCGTAAAGCTCCGGTTCGCCTGTGCCCGGGTTAATCATTTTCCACTTGCCCTTGCGCGCAGTATAGGCAGCCGGTAGATATGCAAACAGCCACCCCGGATGCTTTTTCTCTTCGGCGTCCAATTTCTGCCATTCTTTGTAGTCCTGCTGCCATTCATCTGTGACCCGATGCTGCTCACTTGCCCAGAACACCGCTTCATCGTGGATGGGGCCATCTTTCTGACCGAGGATGTGCGGAAGCGCATTCTTGCCGTCAAGCTGCAGCGAGGAGGGGATCTTCACATCTGCCGCCGCCAGGAGTGTAGGCATGATATCCATGAAGTGGAAGAATTCATTGAAGTCGGTGCCGGGTTCTATCTTTGCCGGCCACCGCATGATCAGCGGTACGCGGATGCCGCCTTCCCACAAGGTGCGTTTACCCGCTTTATAGATGCCGTTGCCGGGGAACGGAGCCTGGTGGTGGCCGGCGTTCCAGTCCCCTCCGTTGTCGGTGGCGTAAATGACAATGGTGTTCTCGGCCTCGCCGGATTCCTCCAGTGCTTTCAATACTCGGCCGATGCCCTGATCCATGGCATATAGGTAGTCATAATAGGTATCGTTGTATTCGCTTCCGGTATCGAAACGGCCCTGATATTTGCTGGGCGGCTCAGGGCGCGGGGTGTGCGGGTTGGCGTAGCACAGATACATAAAGAACGGGTTATCGTTTTCTCTGTTCTGCAGGTAGGATACGGCGTGATCAGAGAGTTGGTCGGTGAGAAAGCCTTTTGCCGGCGTCCTCTGGCGACCCAGATAAAGTTTGTCGCAGTTGTATTTCGGTCCTTTCCATCCGTCGAAACCGAAAAAGTGGTCAAAGCCGCGGTCCAACGGGTGCTGCCCCCTTGCGAGGCCCATGTGCCATTTGCCCACCAGCGCCGTGTCATACCCGGAACGCTGCAGAAGTATCGGCAGGAAGAATTCTCTCGGCGAGACGCCCGGCCCGTTGATGTCCAGGTTGCAGAAGATCCCGCGCCTCTGCGGATAACGGCTCGTCATCAGGCACGTGCGCGACGGCGCGCATGTCGGTGCGGTATGGGCGTCGAGCATACGCATGCCTTCCCGGGCCAGACCGTCGATGTTCGGCATGCAGCTGTTGGCCGCTTCGATGCAGGCGTCAATCTGAGATTTTTTATACCCTTTACGCCGTTCCGGCGGGACAGATTTTACTGTATAGGTGTCGCTGTAGGCTTGTGACTGAGCGTATCCCTGGTCATCGGAGAGTATGAGGAGGATGTTCGGCCGCTCGGCTGATGACTCGGATGACTCGGAGAGGCGTGACAGGCTTTGACAACTGCTCAGCATCAGTCCGGCTGTTCCGGCGCCCATACCTTTGAGAAAATCCCGGCGTTTCAAATCCATACAGCTTCCCTTTCTTTATCGTTTACCTTGTAAGCCAGATGGTTTGCATCTGTAAAACGTCCGTATTTACGGACAGGGGTGCCTATATACGCTTAGCCAATATAACGGACTGTTTTTCTTTTTCCATTACATAGGGGAACCGAGAGGATAGCGGTCTTCGCAATGATTGCCCGGAAGGCGCAGATTTCTGCGTAAAAAGGCGGAATGACAGATACGAAACGGATTATAGTATGACGTGATTTTATGTTTGCGTGACCAACAAAGGCGGTCAATACCTCTTCCGGTTGCTTGGTCTTCATTTTTCTACAGCCCTTAACTGAATTTTAAGGAGGTTGTTATGTCGCGTCCGAATGTCCTGATGATTGTGTGTGATCAGCTTCGCAAAGACGCGTTGGGATGCTACGGAAATCAGATCTGCGAAACGCCTAATATAGATAAGCTGGCTGCGCGCGGGGTTTGCTTTGATAACACATTTGCGGCTTTGCCCGTCTGTGCGCCTAACCGGGGAAGTATAATGACCGGTCGTTACCCGACAGTCAACGGGTTGCGTAGCAATGGTATTGTGCTGCCGCATGACGAGACGACATTGATGGATGTACTGAGGCACCGGGGCTACACCACCTATGGTGCCGGGAAGATGCATATTGAACCGCAGTGGCGTTATCCCGGCGGCAGTGATCCGAGGCCTGAACTGGCGGTCAATCCGCAGCCCGACCCCTGGGAGATGCCGTGGCACGGCTTTGATTATGTGCAGGTGACGGAAGATAACCGGGTCGGGCCGTACGGAGAATATCTGGAGCGGCACGGATATGACGTGTGGACGGACCCGCACAGTTTCACGTTTCCGCAGCATATCACACAGCAGTCTGCGTATCCGGAAGAACATCACCAGACCACGTGGGTGGCGGACTGGTCCATTGAATATCTGCAGCAGCACCCCGAAGACCGGCCGTTTTTCATGTATACGTCCTTCGTGGACCCGCATCATCCCTTTACGCCGCCGGCACCCTACGACACGATGTATAAGCCTGAGGATATGCCGCCGCCTTTCTGGAATGAGAAGGAACTGGAACGGTGGCCGGAAGGCTATATAAGCAAATACTACAATGAAGAGCACGGACATGAAGCCATCGGTATGCACAAGCTGCAGGACTCGGACTGGCAGCGTATCAAAGCTTACTATTACGGAATGGTTAGCCTGATTGACAAGCAGGTGGGGCGACTGATCAGCACCCTGGAAGAGCGGGGTATGCTTGATAACACGATCATTGTCTTCACCTCGGATCACGGCGAGATGCTGGGGGATCGCCACCTGTGCTTCAAAGGCACCTTGTTCGACGAAGTGACCAGTGTGCCATTGATCTATGCTGATCCGCGGGACGGCCATCAGAATGAGCGGCGCGAACAGTTGACCAGCAGTATCGATCTGATGCCCACGATTCTGGCCTCTGCAGGGGTGGACATCCCGCAGAGCGTTCAGGGCATGTCATTGCTGCCGGCCGTCGCGGATGAATCCCACGAACTTCGGGATGCGCTTCTCATTCAGGAAAGCGCTGTTCGACGTACTGTGCGTACTCACGAGGCCCAATTGAGTTGGCACGGGGAGGGCAAGCATAGTGAACTCTATGACCTGACCCGTGACCCGAACTGCGTGGACAACCTTTGGAACCGTCCGGAGGCGGCGCAGCTGCAACAGGCCATGATGGAGAAACTGTTACGCGTAATGACAGAGAATGTGGATCCTGTGCCAGCGAAGCTCGCGCCTTGCTGAAAGTGCCCAGAAAAGCCTACCTTTACAGCAGGCTTTACAGTGGAAAGTCCTCCAGAATTCACGAAGGTCCCACGATTCATATGCCTACGTGCTTCTGCTCGTCGAGGTCGTAAGATCCAGACTTTCAGAACTGACGTTTGTACCGCGGTCTCCAGACCTGTCGACTCAGGCGTTCAGGTTGTCATCCGGCGTGAAGTATGTGGTGCGCGGCGTTATGTTGCGTGATCCCTGTCTATGGGAGCGCACCAGAGCAGACATAATTTGAATCAGGTTCATTTTCGCAACATAACGCGCATTATTAAACGCGAACGTTCGATACGTATCCACTGATTAAAGTATGATAGAGCCGAAGGCTCTGTGGGCGTGCACTGCGGTTTCTGCAGCGCTTTGGAACTGCGTCAGCCTGTCAAACTGCGTTCAGGAATTGCATTCAGCATGTCTGCCGAGTCTCATACCAGCCTATCCGCTGGACAAGCTCCAGATACCCCGCACAAAACACAATTCACAACACGGCGGTAACGACCCGCTTAATGCAATTGCATTGAGCATAACAATTCCATCCTGGATGTTGACGACACGCTGAACGCAGTTCCTGAACGCAGGCATTGCATGCAGCGTGACGAAAACACCCTGGATGGTAACGACATAGTAAACGCAGTTTGACACGCTGAACGCAGGCATTGCATGCAGCGTGACGAAAACATTCTCGATGGTAACGATATGCTAAACGCAGTTTGACACGCTGAACGCAGTTCTCTTATACGAGAGACTGATGCTGGTTTTGCTGAGTGCTTCTCAGGGGGCATTTGCCGGTTCGTCGTCACTCCGCAGGCAGCGGAAAGTCGTCGCCGGTAGAATCCCGCCACTGCTGAAGCAACGCCTTGAGTTGCTGACGCTTTTCACGATAACCGGTGTGAAAGGCTAAATTGGTTTCCTCGTAGGGATCCTCATTGAGGTTGAACATCAGCCAGTCTCCATTTCTCACACAAGCGTATTTCCATCCGTCGCACGTGATCACGCAACGCCAAGCATAACTCGTTTCTCTGTCGCCGATCAATTCCAGATACGCACTCTCCGGTTCCTGTTGCATACGCTGCTGCAGGTTTTTTCCTGTACGTCGGTGTGAATAGTCGAAGCCTTCCATTCCTGCCGGTGCGTCGATACCGCACAGACCGAGCGTGGTGGGCGCTATGTCCACGTGGTTGATTAAACAAGGCTTGTTGCCGCTCTGTTGGCCGTCGTAGGCCATGGGAATGCCTCCGCCGATCATGAACGGGACCTTTACCGACTCTTCGTGCGGTACGCACTTGCCGAAGCGGCCGTGACTACCCATCTGATCGCCGTGATCACTAAAGAACATGACATGCGTATCATCCAGCATCTCTTCAGCGCGTAATCCTTCGATCAGACGCTCCACGTTGGCATCAATATTCTCGATTTGTGCGTAGTACCCTGATAAGTTAAAACGGGCACGCGTCTCGCACTTTGCTGGTACATTGGGACGTAAGGTTAAATGTTGCGCTTGATAATTGCGGTTTTCTGCCGGCGCTAGAGGCGGTGTATGCGGCGGTTGGACTGACACGACCATGAAAAACGGTTTGTCTGAGTCTTTCCGTGCGTGAATCCGCTCCAGTGCTATATCCGTAAGACAATCGGTCTCATAACCCGGCAGTCGATAGTGACTGATTTCCTGTTCGCCCTCGTGGCCGTGCACATAGCAGTCCCACTGACTGTTGTTGTTGTCATATCCGAGCCAGGTATCAAATCGTCCTCGATCTTCGCGGGGGACGGTCTGGAGAGCAGCTCTGCCGTCGCTTTCCTTGATGCCGGCTACGTGCCACTTGCCCAGGTAAATGGTTTCATAATCATGGGCGTTAAAGACGTCGGTCACCGTCTCGTACGTTGGGTCGAGACGGTCTTCGTGAAGTTTTACAGAGTGATTGTGGGCGTATTTACCCGTGAACATGGAGCCGCGAAAAGGGCAGCACAAC
Source organism: uncultured Lentisphaerota bacterium (assembly GCA_913055945.1). GTDB lineage: Bacteria > Verrucomicrobiota > Lentisphaeria > Oligosphaerales > CAJXKU01 > CAJXKU01. Next base: position 14,666 of record CAJXKU010000041.1, read on the forward strand.
GGATAGCCTGAAACTGCGTTCGGAAAATTCGTACCCGCTATGGACATATTGTCCAGGTTCGGCGTGAAGACGTTCGGATCACCGTTGACGCCCATTGCCTGCCCCCGCATTTGGTCGACGACGAACCAGATTATATTGGGCTTGCTCATTATGTGACTCCTTTATGTGTTACGCAGGTTATGAGGACAAATTGTTCAGAACCGTATCGGACAGGGTGTAGTCTGTTCATGTTTCAAATGTCGATTTTGGAAAAGTAATGTAACAGCCGAAACATATCGCGCCCTGCTGTTCGCGTAGGTCGCCAAAATTCTACGGATACCGCTGTGAACGTGTGGTGGACGCTGTTTGAAAGCAGGAAAAAGTAACGGTCCTGTGGGATGTTGCTGTATAGTACGTACGATTGCAGAGGTGATTGACAGCCGAAGATATTCCATCGTGGATAAGCATCGGAACATTTGTGGTGCTTTATCCGGAACCCCAAAGCGTTGAAAGGAACGTATTATGGCATCGGCGCAGGAGAAATCCCAGTCGCTGGCCGTCCATATGGTTGAAACCGAGAGGTTTGAAGACCCCGGTGGCTGGACGGTCGATCAGCAGTGTATGGACGTGATCGGGTCTTCATATTTGATCGCGCACGGTTGTGGACAGCCTGTAGCGGATGCGGTCACGAACATCCGGCTTCCGTCCGGGGGACGATACAGGGTTTGGGTCCGCACGCGCGATTGGGTGGCGCAGTTCGGGTTCCCCGAAACATTCGGTCACTTCCGCATGCTGGTGAATGACCAGCCGTTAACACCGGTATTTGGTGCTGATAAACGTGCGCAATGGCATTGGCAAGACGGCGGATTTGTTGAGCTCGAAGATCCGGACGTTTCTCTCCGGCTGCAGGACTTAGACGGTTTTGACGGCCGCTGCGATGCGGTACTTTTTGCCCGGGAGCCTGATTTTTTACCGCCGGAAGAGCGGGAGGCGTTGGACGCACTGCGGCGTGAATGCGGAGGCGTGCAACAGGACCCGGTCGATGCGGGGCAGTTTGATTTTGTTGTGGCTGGTGGCGGAGTTGCGGGAATCTGCGCTGCTGTCGCTGCGGCAAGAGAGGGACTTAACGTTGCGCTCCTCCATGATCGGCCGGTTCTCGGGGGCAATAACAGTTCCGAAATACGTGTGCACATCGGTGGAAAACGGAACCTTGAGCCGTTTCCCGCGCTGGGCAATATCGTCAATGAAATTATTCCCTCTGAGGATCACGGAAATGCTCAGCCGCAGGCCTATTACGAAGACGATAAGAAGTTAGCAGCGGTAGAGAAAGAGCCCAATATATATTTGGCTCTGAATACCCATGTGGTGGACGTTGAAAGCGCCGGCGGCCGGATCACTGCCGTGGTGGCTCAAGACATTGAGACCGGCGCGCGTACTCGATATGCGGCGGGGCTTTTTGCAGACTGTACGGGAGACGGTGCAGTGGGGCATTTGGCCGGTGCGGAGTACCGTGTCGGGCGTGAGGGCAAAGCAGAGACTGGAGAACGCTTAGCCCCCGAAGTTCCGGATACTATGGTTATGGGATCGTCGATTATGTGGTACACGGAACAAGCAGAGAGTGAGACGCACTTTCCTGAATTTCCCTGGGCGACCGGCTTTAGTGAAGAAGTATGTGACCCTGCCGAACGGGGCGATTGGAATTGGGAAGTAGGGATGAAACAGGATCAGATTACGGACATAGAGTGGATAAGGGATTATGGCCTTCGAACCGCCTACGGGAATTGGTCCTTTGTGAAGAACAGAAGTGCATGGAAAGACGAATTCCGGAACCATCGTCTGGCGTGGGTGGGGTGCATCGCGGGAAAACGGGAGTCGCGACGCCTGCTGGGCGACGTCGTCCTCACCGAAGAGGATATTGAAGAAAACCGTATTTTTCCGGATGCCTGTGTGACCACAACCTGGACCATTGACCTTCATTATCCCAGGGAGATTCCCGCTTTTGACGGGGCGCCGTTCCGTTCCTATGCGGACCATGTCCAGAAGCCTCCTTACCCCATACCTTTCCGCTGCTTCTACTCGCGCAATATTGAGAACCTGATGATGGCAGGACGGAATATCAGCGTCACGCACATTGCTCTTGGAACGACGCGGGTTATGGGCACTTGTGGTATGATGGGGGAAGTTGTAGGAATGGCAGCAGGCTTGTGCTGTGAACAGAATGTCCCCCCCCGTGCGGTCTATACGGATTATTTGCAAAAATTATTTGATCGCTTCTGTCTGTAGTCAATACGGGTGAAGGTAAATTTCTTTACACAAAAGCATTCTGCAGCGCATGAGTGTCGGTATTGGCTGAGCAGAAAACTTCCCTGGTCAGTTATCTCCCGCTGTGAATTTGATTTTCCTCCAGCCAAAATTATATTGAAACGCATCCGAAGTTGCGGAACTCGGAATAACCGGCAAGTAAAATCCAGATATGAAGGAGTCTTTTCTTATGCAGAAAAGGTGTATGTATGTTTTGCTGTGTGTCGTCTTCGCTGTCCTTACGGTTCCTTCCGTACAAGGCAAAACGGGTACGATCACGCTGAACCGTGAAATCAAGGCGGCCCCGATTT
>CAJXKU010000042.1 GCA_913055945.1 uncultured Lentisphaerota bacterium
GAACAGGACAATGCGATCTTCTTCCTGAAGCTCAAACGTTGAATACAACAGTTCCTGGTGTCGGGATGATATGCTCCTGCTTGAGATCGGAATATGTTCCGGGGAGACGTTAACGAGGCGGTTGTTACGCACCAGCAGAAAGCGGGGGTTTTCGTGTTCGATGACCCGGACCTGCCGGTTCGCCAGGTCTGTGTCAACAATGGAGAATGTTGAGTACGCCAACCCTCGATCTCTGCATACAGGAAGTGTCGCCAATATCACTTCCGCCGTCTGGCGGATATCCATATTTCCGCTGACACAACCGGCCGCCATGGAGGCGGTCAGCGTGGATAGAACAGAGGCTTTGATGCCGCTGCCCAACCCGTCTGCCAGGATGGTGATGACGCGGGATTCCTCTGTATACCGGCGTGACAGAAACAGATCACCGCATACGGCATGGTCTTGCTTGCTGTGTTGTTCTTTCCCGATCTCCAGGAAAAGATCGGGCTCGTTTTTCTGTGAAACCTGTGTCATGATTTATGCTTGATGATCCTCTATCTGCTCATGCTCGGCAGTATCTTCCGTGATCTGTTGTGTATCCTCGTGTTCGAGCTCCGGACTGAACGACTCGATGATAGAGTTCAGCACCACCTCACTTTCCGCCGCGTTTTCGCCCAGGAGGGAGGCCACCTGTTGAACGGTTTCGAGGTTCCGCCGGATGACGTCTCTGGCCCGCTCGATAACTTCTTCCTTGCGGACATTCGGTTCGGTTACATCCTGTACAATGGCACCGATCAGCTGGTTGGTTTCGATGTTGAAGATCGTCACGTGCAGAATACGTCCCTCGTGCCTTATATCGCGTTCAATCGGTGCCCTGCCGGTGGCCAGTACGTTGTCGAAGAGCGTGTAGAAAGGAACGACTCTGCGCAGAAGCGCGCCTTCCATGCCGGGATATGCGTTATAGATCGACTGCGCATCCTCGCCGATCAGCGTGGCGAACCGTTCGTTACATTCCACAATCCTCCGGTCCGCATCGACCATAACCACGCCGGAAGGCATAGTGTTGATCAGTGCATTCGCTTTCTTCTGGGCGAGTTGACGCATGTAGGACACGCACATCGACGTTTCGGCCTTCCCTTGGAGGAGAGCGTTCGCGAAAGAGCGGCAATTGTCATAACCGCATCCGCCGCAGTTTAATTCGTCTTCGGGCCGGGTTTTGCCCACCTGCCGCAGGGCGTGCTGTATCTGTTCCTCGGTGAACACGGGCGCCTGGATTTCTTCTTCGGTGTCGGTGACATGCACATCCACGGCGGGCGTTCTCGGGATTTTCGCCTCTTCGTAGGTCGTGCCGTTGATGACCGCCATACGCTTGGCGACGGTTCCCTGGTCAGCACCGAGAACCGGGCCATTTATGCAGCCGCCTTTGCAGGCCAGGATTTCCAGAAAAACAGGTTTTGTTAAGTTCTCCGGGTGCAGTCCTTCCAATGCATCGGGAATCGAGCGAATGCCGGATTCGGACATAAACTGTGCTTCGCTGACGGAGCAGTTGGCCTTTATCCCGGCGATCATTCCGCCATCCACAGGATAAAGCGCACCTTCCTCTGCTTCTGCGGGAAGGAAGCAATCCTGCTGCGGATCTGCTTCCGACTGATGCGGTTTGACGTTGCGAAGATCAAACAGGCTGCGCAGTTCATCGTATGTCAGCGCCAACTCCAGTGTTTCAGGATGCCGATCAGCTTCACGCTTTTTACCGATACACGGCCCCACGAAGATAACCGCTGTGTCCTGCCCGTAACATTGCCGCAGGATGCGGCAGTGCGCCAGCACCGGGCTGCAGAAGTCCGTCACGTAGCGGCCGAGTTGGGGATAATACTTGCGCAGCACTTCCACTGCTGTGGGACAGGCTGAAGAGATGTACAGTTGCGGTTCGGGCTTGTCGCGAAATATCTGAGCTACGTTGGCGGACACCTCCTGCGCGCCAAGGGCGGTTTCAGAAACCGTCTCGACCCCGAGCTGTTTGATGGCATGAATCAGGCGTGCGGTAGACATTTCCGTGAACTCAGCCACATAGGAAGGGGCCAGGGAGACGACGACGCGGCGGCCGCTGTCAAGAAGCTCCTGTGCGCGGCCCACATCGTCGCGTACGCGCTTGGCGCCCATGGGGCAGACCGTATAGCATTCCCCGCAGGCCACACATTCCTCTGCCATCACGGTGGCCCTTCCGTCCTCAATCCGAATCGCTTTCACCGGGCAATGCCGCACGCATTTGAAACAGTCCTGGCATTCTGTCGCCTCGGTATACACGGGCTGTGTTGCCTGCTTGTTCGGTTCTGTCATGATATCCGATCTCCTCACGAATTCTGCATAACCTCGTCAATGGTACCTCGTACGGTGTCGAAATCCGCATGTTCAAAGGTTTTATCACCGATTTTAACCACCGGCCCTCTGCCGCATTTCTGGTGGCAGAAAGAGGCTTTGACCTCCACATGTTCGCCAAGTTCGTTCGTGTTGATGTACTTGGCCAGGGCCTGCAGAAGGTCCTGTGAACCTTTGAGAAAACAGCTTGTACCTAAGCAGACGTCAACCTCGAGCTGTTGGCCTGTTGCTTCGGAGTTCGCCAGTGAGAGCTCCTGCCCCGCAATGCGTTGCCGGGTTTTGTAGGTGGTGTGAAGCATATCATGGGCTTCTTCGCCACCAATCTCACCGATCGCGTCGCGGTAGGATGCGGCGACATAGGGATTGTCCTGCGGATGATGTACCTGTAAGCCTTTGTCTACCGCATACAGGCCCGCTTTGCGCTTCTGCCGGATGTTTTCGTCAAACGAAACAGGCTGGCCGGCGCCGCCGATACAGCCGCCCGGACATGCCATGACTTCAATAAAGTCGTACGGACAGGTTCCCTGCCGGACTTGTTCGGTCAGCCGTTGCGCGTTGGCAAGACCGTGGACGACGGCCATGCGTACGGTGCGATCCCCCATGCTGATCTGTGCTTCACGGACACCTTCTTCACCGCGGACGGCGTGGACGTCCACCTCCGGCGAACGTTCGCCCGTAACCTTTTCGTGTGCGTAGCGCACCACCGCTTCACTGACGCCGCCGGAATTACCGAAGATCACGCCGGCGCCGCTCTTAAAGCCGAGCGGCAGATCAAACGATTCGGGCTCCAGGTCCTGGAAACGCAGTCCCGCGCCTCGGATGATGCCCGCAAGTTCCCGGGTGGTCAGAACGTGGTCCACGTCCGGTTTCCCGTTCTGATGGAACTCTTCCCGCGTGGCTTCGTACTTTTTGGCGGTACAGGGCATAATCGAGACCACCACCAGTTTTTCAGGCGTGGTATTCAGTTGTTCCGGCAGGGTCCGCCTGGCCAGTGAGCCGAACATCTGCTGCGGTGATCTGCAGGAGGAAAGGTGCGGCAGCAGATCCGGAGAAAAGTGCTCTGCCGTTTTGATCCAGGCCGGGCAGCATGAAGTGAACTGCGGAAGTCGTTCACCGCCTTCGTCCATGCGTTCGATGAACTCGCCCGCTTCCTCGATGACCGTGAGGTCGGCGGCGAAAGAGGTGTCATACACCTTATCGAAACCGAGGCGTTTCAGGGCGGCGACCATCTGCCAGGTGACGCTGGTGCCGGGGTCGTAGCCGAACTCTTCGCCGAGCGCTACGCGGAGAGCGGGCGCAAGCTGGGCTACGACCGTTGTTTCAGGATCGTCGATGGCGGCCATGACGTCCTGCTCGGCGCTGTTCGGGGTGATGGCCCCGGTGGGGCAGACCGCCGCACATTGGCCGCAGAACACACAGGCCACGTCGCCGAGGCCCTTGTTGTAAGCCGGCGTAACCGTAACCTGTGCCCCGCGGTTGGCAAAGTCTATGGCGCCCACGTTCTGGACTTCTGCGCAGAACCGTACACAGTCACCGCAGAGCACGCACTTATTCGGGTCGCGTACTAAAGCCGGGTTTGAATCATCAATGGGGCGTTCTTTTACCGGCCGATTGAATACGACGTCCTCGATGCCGAACCGTTGTGCAAGATCCTGCAGTTTGCATTGCGTATTTTTGGCGCAAGTGGTGCATGCCTGAGGGTGATTCGCCAGCAGCAGTTCCAGCGTGGTGCGACGCATCTCCCGCAGCGCGGCGGTGTGCGTGCGTACCTCCATCCCAGGTTCAGGCTGGACGGAGCAGCTTGCCACAACCCCTTTGCCTTCAAGCTCTACAATACACAAACGACAAGCACCGTAGAGGCTGAGTTCGGAATGGTAGCAGAACGTAGGCAGGTCGATGTTCGCTTTACGTATCACTTCGAGCAGATTGGGTTCATCTGCGATTTCAACCGTCTGTCCGTTGACGAAAAGTGTGTTTTCGATTTCTTTATTCATTTTATATCCCCTTAATGGCATTGAACTTGCATACTTCTGCGCAGGCGCCGCAACGAATGCAGAGCTCTGGATCGATCTGATGCGGCTTCTTCGGTTCGCCGCTGATCGCATCTACGGGACATTTCCTGACGCAAGCCGTACAGCCGACGCACGCTTCAGGGTCAATCTCCGGTACAGTCAGCGCCTTGCACTGGCCGGCGGGACAGCGCTTCTGGTCGACGTGTGCCTGATACTCCTCATGGAAGTGTTCCAGCGTGGACAGCACCGGGCTGGGCGCTGTTTTGCCGAGCCCGCACAGCGATGTCTGCTGGACTGTCCTTGCTACACGCTCGAGGGTGGGAATGGTGTCTTCCGTTGACCGGCCCTCAATGATGTCGTCCAGAAGAGCAAGCATTTGGCGCGTACCTTCACGACAGGGCACACATTTGCCGCACGACTCGTTCTGGGTGAATTGCATGAAGAAGCGGGCGACGCTGACCATGCACGTGTTTTCGTTCATCACCACCAGGCCGCCTGATCCGACCATGCAGCCCACGTTTTTCAGCGAGTCGAAATCCAACGGCAGATCGCGGTGTTCCTGGGTCAAACATCCGCCCGAAGGCCCGCCGATCTGTACCGCTTTGAAGGATCCGTCGATCAAAGCGCCGTTGTTGTCTGTAATACCGCCGCCGATCTCTTCTACAACAGTGGCTAAAGAGACACCGAAAGGCACCTCTATGAGGCCGGTGTTCGCCACGTGCCCGGTCAGGGCAAAGGTTTTCGTTCCCGGCGAAGTCTTCACGCCCACAGATCGAAACGCCTGCGCTCCGTCCCGGATGATCAAAGGTACGGTTGCGAGCGTCTCTACGTTGTTGATGACCGTCGGGCATCCTGATAAGCCGCTCTGGGCCGGAAAAGGCGGTTTTGGACTAGGCATGCCGCGTTTACCTTCGATCGAGGCCATCAAAGCCGTTTCCTCACCGCAGACGAAGGCACCCGCCCCTTCCATGATGTGGATGCGGAATGCTTTGTCGGTCCCGAAAACCTGATCGCCCAGGATACCGTGCTCTTCGGCATCCGCAACCGCCTGACGGATCCGTTCTACCGCCAGGGGGTATTCCAGACGCACGTAGACATATCCTTCGGTCGCACCGACGGCATGGCCGGCGATCATCATACCCTCCAGAACGGCATGCGGGTTGCCTTCCATGAGACTGCGATCCATGAAGGCGCCGGGATCACCTTCGTCGCCGTTGCAGATTACGTATTTCGGCGTTTTTTCCTGTATCCGCGTAAGTTCCCATTTCCGGCCGGTGGGGAAACCGCCGCCACCGCGTCCGCGCAGGCCGGCTTCCTCTATTTCCCCGCAAACCTCTTTCGCTGTCATTCCTTCGAAGACTTTCCGGGCGGCCTTGTAACCACCCTTGGCTAAATACTCCGGCAGGCTGCGGGGGTCGATCGTGCCGCACTCCGCCAGAACTGTACGCGATTGCGCGGTGTAGAACGGGACTTGATCAACGCGTTCGCACGTTTTTTCACTCCCCGGCTCGACATAGAGCAGGCGCTGGATGGTCTCGTTGTTCCGGAGGGTCTTTTCTACAATTTCTGCAACGTCCTCCTCTTTGACCTGGGTGTAGAGGATATTGTCCGGAAGAATGGTGACCAGCGGCCCCATCTGGCAGAATCCCTGGCAGCCGCTCTCCGACAGCTGCACCGTGTTGTGGTCGGGTTCCGTCTGCAGGAAGGTGGATACTTCAAGCCCCGCCGCAGCGATCTGTTTTTCGAAAGCCTTTGCGACCTCCAGACTGCCGTTGGCTACACAGCCGGTACCGGCACATACAATCACGCGCCGTCCGGCGGCCTCCTGAGCTTTGCGATAGGTTTCCGCGATATTGTCCAGGTCTGTTTTTGCAGTTATGGCATTCATCAGCCGTTATCCTCTTCGTTTTTCACAATTTCGTCTATAACCTCTGTTGCTTTCTCCGGCGTTACCTGTCCGTAGACACTCTCGTTTACTGTCATAACGGGTGCCAAACCGCAGGCGCCCAGGCAGGAGACAGTTTCTACGGTGAACATCTTGTCGGAGGTGGTGTCCTGTTCTTCGCTTAACCCGAGCTTATCCCGTAAGGCATTGAGGATATCTGAACTTCCTTTCACGTGGCATGCGGTGCCGTCGCAGAGACGGAAGACATAACGGCCTTTCGGCTCGAGCGTGAAGTGCGCATAAAAAGTGGCCACCCCGTACACCCTCGCCGGGGGTAGGTCCAACGACGTGGCGATAAAGGTAAGCACCTCCTCCGGGAGATACCCGTAAATCTTCTGTACTTCCTGCAGGACCGGAATCAGCCGTGCCGGATTCCGTCCCTGGCGGTCGAGAATATCGCAAACATCTTCAAATTTTTTAACGGCCATGTTCGACTTCCTCCTTCTTAAGCGCGAGGTTGAGTTTTGCTGTCAGAGCGCCAAGACTTACGGACAGGTCTGCATGTTCAACAAACGTATTTTCAGGTACTTCCAATGTTTTCGGGGAGAAATTCCATATAGCCCGAATGCCGCCGGCAACCATTGCATCCGCCGCTCCCTGTGCGCTTTCGGCCGGAACGGCAATAATGCCGATCAACACGTGCATGCGTCGGGCAAGGTTTGACAGTTTGGATATGGGCAGTATTTCCCGGCCGTAAATCTCTGTGCCGATTTTTGCCGGATCGTTATCGAACGCGCACACAATGTCTAAGCCCTGCTGTTCTCTGAAATTTCTGAATCCGAGCAGGGCGGACCCTAGATTTCCGGCACCTGCCAGGAATGCTTCGGACATGTTGTTCCACCCCAAAAAGGTCTCAATCAGTGCTATGAGTTCGGTGATATCGTACCCGGTTCGTGGACGCCCCACGGCCCCGCAGGCGGCCAGGTCCTTGCGTGCCTGGGTGGGGTCACACCCTATATTTTCCGCGATGGGGGTGCAGGTGACCGTGTTTTCACCGTACTGCTGAAGCTCCTGCAGATAACTGAGGATCTTCGGCAATCGCCGCAGCCCCTTGTCCGAGATTGTTTTCCCTTTATTCGCGTTCATTGCTCATCGTCCCTGTGCTCTGTGTTGCGGCAAAACGTTTTCTGTTCTACTCGTGAAGGAATTCTCGAGTTTAATATAGGGCTGATACACGTAATGTCAACACATTAATCGTGAATCGTGAAAAAAATCGCGAGGTATATGCAGTTTTACGTACGGAAATACAGATGCATAGGCGGGCTGGAGTCATTGAAGAGAAGAGTCCTGATTGGAATGAGAAGACTGCCGGTATACGTCGAGTTTCAAGCTTTTTGACGCGAGGTATGTGATAAAATGCACACTGTGATAGTTTTCACAAAAGTTTTGGCGTGTTATAGTTCCTCTGTTAAAAGCAAAAGTGATGAGTTCAAAAGTGCCGAGGGGAGTACAACAAAACGTAAATCGGCTCCCTGCAAATAATGAGTCAAAGATCGAGAAAAAGGACGAATCAGGGTGAGCAGCTCCACCGTAGAGAAACACTTTGAGAAACTGCGTGCTGAGGCCATTGAGCACTTGGACCGGAAAAGGCCGGGCGGAGTTACGCGAATTCAGGTAGGGTCCGCTACGTGCGAGAATGCGGCGGGTGCCGATGATGTGGCCGATGAGTTTGAAAAGCATATTGAAGCTTCCGGTCGTGACGACGTCCTGTTGGAGCGGCGCGGGTGTACCGGTAACTGCGGCGAAGAGCCGGTGGTAGGTGTTTTTATCCCGGGAAAGCCGCCGGTGAACTACGGGAACGTTACCCGCGAAGCAGCGCATGAGATTTTTACCTCCCACATACAGCATGACCGGATTGCAACGCAGTGGGCACTGCAGACACAGGATTCGACATCCGAACCGCCGTTTCGTATTCACGTATGCGGTGGCGAGCGTTGCATTCATAAGCTCGATTGGAATGTGCAGGAAAAGCTCCAGGAAGCGCTGAAGGCCTATGAAGAACCGCTTGCGAGTACACTGGTTTTCAGTGCCAATTGCTTCGGGTTGTGTTCGACTGAATCAGCAGAGAAGGTGGGCTATGTGCTGGTATCCCCGGATAATATCATGTATCGGGTGCAGAGTCCCGAAGATGTGGATAAAATCGTGACGCAGCATCTCGTCGGCGGGACCCCCGTGGAGGAGTTGAAAAGTTCGGAACGCTCCGCCACGCAACGCTTCTCTGAGATTTACGGGGATGTGGCATATCTCCACGCTCAAACCCGTGTCGCTTTGCGGAATTGCGGTGTCATCCACCCGGAAAGTCTGAATGATTATCTGAGTGTCGACGGCTTTCGTGCACTCAGCCGTGTGCTGCAGGATGAGGATGCCGATTCTGTCATCGAGAAAATGTCTGAAGCGAAAATTCGCGGACGTGGCGGCGGTGGTTTTCAGACGGCCAAGAAGTGGCGGTTTGCCACGCTTGAGAAGGATCAGGAGCGATATTTCGTCTGCAATGCCGACGAGGGCGATCCCGGCGCCTTCATGGATCGGGACATGCTCGAATCGGATCCGTTTAACGTCATAGAGGGCATGATCATCGGAGCCTATACAATAGGCGCTAAGCAGGGCTACTTTTACATCCGTGCTGAATATCCGCTTGCCATCCAGCGTCTGGAGTATGCGTTGCAGCAGTGCCGCGAGCACGGTCTGCTTGGCGAAAATATACTTGGGTCTGATTTTTCCTTTGATATTGAGCTTCGCCTGGGCGCCGGTGCGTTTGTCTGCGGGGAGGAAACAGCGCTCATTCATTCTATAGAAGGAGAACGGGGTCAACCCCGCATCCGGCCGCCGTATCCCACGGAGAGTGGGTTGTGGGGACACCCCACCGTAATTAATAATGTCGAAACGTTGGCCAATGTGCCCGCGATTATCCTGTACGGGGCGGATTGGTTCGAGCGTATAGGTAGTCAGGCCAGTGGCGGAACGAAGGTCTTTGCTTTAGCGGGAAAGGTGAAAAAAACGGGACTGGTGGAGGTCCCTATGGGAACTCGCCTCTCTGATGTGGTGTACACCATCGGCGGCGGCGTGGCCGGCGAAAAGGCGCTCAAAGCAGTACAGACAGGAGGGCCTGCCGGCGGCTGCATCCCAGCTGAGGCGTGTGACACACTGATCGATTTCGATACGCTACAGGCGCAGGGGTCCATCATGGGAAGCGGCGGAATGATTGTTTTGGCCGAGGATGACTGCATGGTGGACGTGGCAAAATTCTTTCTGCAATTCACGCAGGATGAGTCGTGCGGCAAGTGTACGCCCTGCCGGGAAGGCACCAAGCGGATGCTGGAGATTCTCACGCGAATGACTTCCGGCACAGCCGAGGCCGGGGATGTTGACAAGTTAGAGCGTCTTGCTCTCCTCGTCCAGAAATCATCGCTGTGCGGATTAGGGCGAGCCGCTCCTACGCCGGTCCTGAGTACCCTGAAGTATTTCCGGGAAGAGTACAAGGCGCACGTTGAAGATAAGACGTGTCCGGCGAAACGCTGCACAAGCCTCATCCGTTACGAGATCGATCCGGACAAGTGCGTGGGATGTACCTTATGTGCCCGCAATTGTCCGGTTTCGTGCATCTCGGGCGAACGACGGGAGACGCATGAAATCGACCAGACACGGTGTATCAAATGCGGCCGCTGCTTTGAAGTTTGCCGTTTTGATGCGGTACGATTAATATGATTGGGCGCGGTTTTCGCTCGCGTTTCAGCTTAAATGCGGGGGGAAACACTATTCATGGAAAAGTGAAACAACAGGATCGAAGCAATGCCCCAAGAAAACGACAATGTTAACGTGACGATCGACGGTACAGAACTCTCTGTGCCCAAAGGTACAACAATTATGCAGGCGGCTGAAAAACTGGGTGTCCAGATTCCGCGGCTTTGTTATCACTCCAGTCTGAGCCTGCAGGGCTCATGCCGGGTGTGTATTGTCGAAGTAACCGGCGTGCCGTTTTATATGGCATCCTGCAGTGTCGCTGTCTGGGAAGGTATGGAGGTGTATACGAATTCGCCGGCGATCCGCAAAGCGCGGAGGGATATTGTGGAACTTCTGCTTGATAATCATCCCCGGGACTGTCAGACCTGTGAACGTGATGGCCATTGCGAACTTCAGAATCTGGCCTATACGATGGGCGTACGCGAACGGCTGTTCGAAGGCGAGCGCAAACGGTTTGAACTGGAAGATTCCAGCGATGCAGTGGTAAGAGACTCGGAAAAATGTGTGCTGTGCGGTCGTTGCGTTCGTGTCTGCGCAGAAGTTCAGGGGATCTACAATCTGAGTCAGCAGGGCAGGGGATTTCATACCATTGTAACACCTGCCCACGAGGACAATATGGACGATTCGGTCTGTATCCAGTGCGGTCAGTGTATCAATGCATGTCCGACGGCCGCTTTCCTGGAGAAGCGTCACACGGAAGATGTTTGGGATGCACTGGGAGACCCGGACAAGAAAGTTGTCGTTCAGACGGCACCCTCGATTCGTGCTGCGCTCGGGGAAGGTTTCGACCTGGATCCGGGAACGCCTGTCACCGGGCGTATGGTTACGGCACTTCGACGGTTGGGGTTTGACGCGGTGTTTGATACCGATCTTGGAGCTGATCTGACAATCGTAGAGGAAGCCAACGAACTCCTTCAGCGAATGGAGGGAAGCGGGCCATTACCCATGCTGACATCCTGTTCGCCGGGATGGGTCAATTTTCTGGAAAAATTCTACCCCGGCTTTATTCCGCACGCATCAAGCTGCCGCTCGCCGATGACGATGCTTTCGGTTCTGATGAAAACGTATTACGCGGAGAAGTACAGTCTGTCGCCGGACCAGATCTATACGGTGGCAGCAATGCCGTGCGTGGCCAAAAAATACGAAGCGCGCCGTCCGGAGCACTATTTGGACGGCGGACGCCCTTACACTGATGCCGTGATCACTACTCGCGAATTGATATGGATGATCAAGTGTTACGGCATTGACTTTGCCAATCTGCCGGAGGGCGAATTCAACAGTCCTTTGGGCATAGCCACGGGGGCCGGCGATATCTTCGGTACCACGGGCGGTGTGATGGAGGCTACGTTGCGCACGGCCTCGGAATGGCTCACCGGTCATCCGGCGGAAAAGCTGGAGTTTACGGACGTGCGGGCGGTTGAAGGTATCAGGGAAAAGAGCGTGGAGATCGACGGACAGACTTTACGTGTCGGCGTAGCAAATGGTCTGCAGAATGCCCGGAGACTTCTGAATAAAGTGAGAAACGGAGAAGAAGAGTTTCACGTCATCGAGCTGATGGCGTGTCCGGGCGGATGCATCGGGGGCGGAGGACAACCCTATCCTCAGGGAGAGTATGAGGTCCTTGATCCTGATTTGCTGCGAAAACGCGGAGAAGCGTTGTACAGCGTAGATGCCGGAAAGGCTGTACGACGCAGTCATGATAACCCGGCCCTGAAGAAGATTTACGAAGAATTTCTGGGAACTACCGGCGGGGAGAAAGCCCATGAATTGCTTCACACGACTTATGCACCCAAACGACCAAGGGGGATATGATGTGTGCTGAAAAATGCCGTACAGAGAACTGGGATGAAGTCTGTGCCGAGATGGAGGATCGTCTGGATGAGGATATCGTCTCGTACATCTACGAGTGTCGGGAGAAATCACACCCGGAAAGCTATCTGATCGGAGTGTTGCATAAAGTTCAGGAGCGATATGGATATTTGCGGCGCGATCATATGGACGCCGTTTCGCAGTTGATGCAGATTCCGGCCAGTAAAGTGACTGGTGTCGCTTCTTTTTACCATTATTTTCGTCTGGTGCCGCAGGGGAAATATCCCATCCGCGTATGCATGGGGACAGCGTGCTACGTGCGCGGAGCTGAACGTCTGGGGGAGCGGTTTAAACGTGAACTGGGCATCGATTTTGACGAAACGACCACGGATCAGGTATTCTCGCTGGAAGCCAGCAGGTGTCTGGGAACGTGTGGCCTGGCGCCGGTCGTCATGATCGGAGACCACATTCACGGCCATCTTACGCCTGATCAGGTCCCGAGCATTCTCGAGCAGTATTTTGAGGCCGCGCACAAGGAAACCTGATCGCCAGGTACGAGCCCTTCAGCCGGCCAAAGTCCTGACACGCCGGTATGAGACCACTGCGTGGAGCGATTATTTACCGTCAATACCGCCCTTAGTTTCTCGTTGGGTACATCCTACACTTTCGTAAGCGGCCACGCTGGTATGAGGTTCGAGTGACATGCTGAAGCATGAACGCCGACAAGTAGTCGATAGCACGGTTTCGGCTGGTGAGAGTTCATACTTCAGTATGCTTTCGATTCATGCAGTCGCTGCATACCGAGTCTCATACGAGGGACTGCGTCCAGCGTGACGAAAACATCCTCGATGGTAACGATATGCTAAACGCAGTTTGACGCGCTGAACGCAGTTCTCTCATACGAGCCTGACCGCCGGACAACGTCCAGAAACCCCGAACAAGAGACAAACTGCGGATCACAGGTAAACGACTTGCTAAACGCAGTTTGACACGCTGAACGCAGTTCTCTCATACGAGCGGTCCACAAACGTCATGACCTGCTTTTCGCAAACCCCATGCCGCTGTACGTCCTCCCCTCTGCCCCGTCAGACTACCCCATTCAGGAGCATTATTTATCATATGTCAGCGAATTGTATATCACAACTTTTTCACCGGCGTGTGGCCCTGCTGGTAATGGCACGAGACTTGCGTTTTGAGCTGACACACCGAGAGATCTTCTCTTAAATATGAACTGAAAACGATAGGTGACAACTGAATGGCACCCCGTGAAATCAAAGTTCAATGCTGCGTATGCGGACGAATCAAAACGGCGGGAGGCTGGAAGCAAGCCGACGATTGCGAACACACCACGCGCTCGCACGGCTATTGCCCCCAATGTTACCAGCGTGCCATGACACAGGTTATGAACTGGAAGGCCGTAAGGCGCGCAAATCACGTCTAATATCCGTAGCTAATGGAATCAATCAGCCTTCCCGTTCACCGCATGGAGAAGCATCAGCTTCAATCGCTTAGCTGTATCTTCAAAGAAGATGGGGTACACGCCGAGATCATCAGCAACCCTACGCTTGTTGATTATAACGTCCCGGAACGGCTCATATCATCGTCAAGATCAAGGAATACGTCCGGCCATCCCATTCCTGCCCAAAGCCTGGATTTCGCCCAGCCGCACCAGTCTGCAAAGACCGCCTAAGCGCCACATTTCAAGCACGAGATTCTGCAACGGCTTGAAAAACACCGATGCTATGAGTATGGTAATGATCAACGGTTTTTCAGGAACGTAATGCCTCTGGGCAGCGTTCAACATATAATTCCCGTACATTTCGCTTAAAAAGCGCTTATCTCCATATGCTCCTTCTTTACACACGCAGTGTCCGAGGACCCCACTGTTTCTGACGTAAGGCAGGTGTGACGGACCTCGAGGTGGCCAGACCGCACGAGATATTCGCGCAAGAGAAAACGTCCAGACACGGACGCGCCAGCACCATGAAAATCAAACTGCACAAAAGATACCAGAGCCCTAAACTCAAAGACCGCAAACGGCTGATGCACGCCGCGAAGACAGCAGCCGATCTGATTTTTACAAGCGATATGCACGAAGCTGTAACCTCTCACCCTTTGCAGATCATCCTTTGCGGCAAGAAAAAAATGACAGAATTGAACAGAAAGTTCTTAGATAAGAACGACGAAACCGATGTTCTGGCTTTTGACTTACGTCCGTCGTCAGAGACGGAAGAGAATCACAGCGAAGCCGATCTTCCACCCGAACCTTGGGCTGAACTGTACGTCAACATAAAACTCGCCGGTGATAATGCGCGCTTTTTCGGAACTACTTGGGATTATGAAATAATGCTTTATATTGTACATGGCATGCTGCACCTTAACGGCACGCCGGACGAAACGCCTGCTGCGCAACGCCAGATGTGTGAACAGGAATCAGATATAATGCAGAATCTGAGCAGCCGTGTCGAGATAAACGGAATATTTCAGCAGCCTTAAGAGACGTTGAACGTAAAACGGAGGAACATACGAACACAAAAATGATATCCTATCCTGAGAATCTTTGGCTCGGGGGATTAGCCGTTTTTCTAGCTATTATTCTATCCACCAGCTGGGCCATTCTGACATCTATAACCCCGGGCACGGCAAGAAGACTGGAAGATCAGAACCAACGCCTTGCTGACAAACTGGGAGAATGGCTTAATCACTTTGATCAAATACGTGCATCGCTCCACGTGTTGCTTATCGGGGATATGATCCTCCTTATTTACTGCAGTTTCTCCTGGCTCAGCTTCACTGGAAAAGCGGACGTTCCAACCTGGATTACTGTCCTGCCCTTTGTCGCCAGCGCCATTTTTTACCTTTTCATTACGGAATGGACCGGACGTCACGCGTGTTCCTACATGGGCGTGCGATACTTGGCCCTCACCCTTCCTTTTGTACGCACCCTTGGCTACGTCGCCTCCCCATTGGTGTGGCCTGTGGTGTACGGCCACCGGAAGCTGGCAAGACTGTCCAGCTCTGACCAGGACAATGGGTATGTTACCGCGGAAGACGAAATCAAGTCCCTCGTGGAGGAAGTGAACGATGAACGTACGGGCACAGAGCCCCTGAGCGAACAGGATCGCAGTCGGATCCAGGGCATCTTTGACTTAAACGAGACGCTTGTTAAAGAAATCATGACGCCGCGGGTGGATATCGACTCGGTTTCTGAAGATACCGATATAAATACAGTAAAAGATACCATTGTGGCTTGCGGCCATAGCCGCATCCCTGTTTACCGCGGTTCCATCGATCATGTTGTTGGTGTTGTTTACGCTAAAGAACTGCTCAACGATGAAAAACTCGAAAACACGCAAAGTCTTTCCGACTTCTACCATCCGCCCGCTTTTATTCCGGAGACGCGGAAGATAGGGAGTCTTCTTCATGAATTCCAGCAAACCCATATCCACATAGCGATTGTCATCGACGAATACGGCGGAACTTCCGGCGTGGTTACTGTTGAAGACATTCTTGAAGAAATTGTCGGCGAAATTCGGGATGAATACGACATGAACGAACCGGTGCTTTCTCCGCAACATCTCTCGGACGGCAGTATACTTCTAGACGCCAGGACCGCCGTTCATGAAGCAAACGAGGCATTGGATCTCAACATCCCTGAAAGTGAAGATTACGATACTGTCGGCGGATACATTGTAGCAAAAAACGGAAAGATTCCCCACAAACATGAAAAGATTGAAAACGGAGATAAAGTCTTTGAAGTTACCGAAGCGGACCCTCGGCGGGTTCTTCAGGTCAAGATCAGCCCAAGGCCTGAATCAGCAGAAACACAAACTGAACACGAATGATGTCTCTGCCGTCTGCCTGATCCTGTCCCTGCGCAGCGGCGACCTTTCAGACGGCCATCTCAACCAGTGCTTATTCACCCTTAACCATAGTACGTTTGCCCAAACATGTTGACGATCCTTCTACTGACTGCCGGCATATTATTGATCTTTGCGTTTGAGCGCACGGCCGTGCACATGTTAACAAGCTCAGACGCGAGGATCAGGTGGGTTCAAAAGCAACGCCTCCTGCATCCCAATGCCATTTCTCTGATCAGGATTCCGATGGGTGTTCTAACGGCAGGGCTGTGGTGCATGGGGTTGCAGGAAGTGGCGATCATCTGGTTTTCATTCTGGATGATCACCGATATCACAGACGGGACACTGGCCAGGAAATGTGATCTGGCCACCGAGACGGGCAAATGGCTTGATCCGTTGAGCGACAAATGCATGTATTTCCCGCTTCTGGTGAGTTTTTCGTTAACGCCGCCTTTTCCCATCCCCTATATCTGGCTTATGGTTTTTCTCCTCCTTGACACTCTCGGACAGGCGTCACGGCATTTTCTTCGGAAGAAATCCGCCAATTACTTCGGCAAAGTAAAGACTACGCTTATCACCATACTATTGGCAGCCGTTGCGCTTAACTTTATTCACGACGTCGGGTTCCTCTCCGCCGAACTGTTCTACCTTTTGACCGTCTCCTGTACGATTTTGGCCTTTCTCTCCATCTATTGTAAGGTCATCCCGGATAACTGGTATGCCAACACGCTGACGCTGGCCAACTTCCTTTGCGGACTGGCCGCAAGCTACAGCATCGTATTCGCAGATGCCGCCTTACTCGGCTTCATTCTGATTTTTGCCGGTCAGTTTTTTGACCTTTTCGATGGCCGACTCGCGCGTAAATTCGGCTCCACCCGGCACGCTGCCGCCTATGACGACATTGCGGACGCCACGAGCTTCGGCTTGGCTATAGCCCTGCTTGTCGCCCACCATTTTGACTACAGTCCACTGGCGTGCACCGGCGCATTGCTTTACTTCGCATCGGTCGTGTACCGTCTCATCCGCTTCACCAGGAACAGAACCTCCGCTTCCGACAGCACTTTTGAAGGCCTCCCCTCCCCCGCCGGCGCGTTGATCGTAGGCGCGTCTCTGTTGGTCACGGACCTGCTGCAGAATGCAACCCCTTTCACGGAATCCCATGAGCTCATTCTGTCAATGAGCATTGTTCTTTTGACATCAGTTCTGCACGTGTGTCATATCCGTTACCTTCACTTTGGTCGCGACATTTGGCCGGCACTGCCCAACTTTGCGAAGATCTTCTCGTTTGTGCTTTTTCTGATTCTCCTTAATCTCACCTTTGCATATCAGGATCACGGCACGACATTCAAACTCTTCTGTTTCTTTATCGGCTGGCTCTACGTCTTCCTCGGCCGAGCACGCACCCCCGGTCCGGCACAGCGTCAGGCTTCTTCAAACGTGGACACGCCATGAACCAGACCTCTCTGCCAACTCCTTCCACCGTTATGCATGAAAAACCGGGAGCGGCGGAAAAGGCCG
>CAJXKU010000043.1 GCA_913055945.1 uncultured Lentisphaerota bacterium
TGTAAACCCGTGGAAAACGGGGGGATACCATTACAAATGCGCGCCCCAAAGCGGGCGCGGGTGATTTGCGTGGTGTTTCCCGATGCACGAAAAACCGACGGCGCTCTGCCCAGCACGTTTATCCACCCGCGCCCTTTTCGGGCGCGATGGGCGGTGGGCAATCCCGGACACCCCCCGGCTCACGCCGGGGGCTACCGACCCGCGCCCCTTCGGGGCGCAATATATGTGGTGTGGTTCGCCGTGCTCCCCCGGCTCACGCCGGGGGCTACCTACCCGCGCCCCTTCGGGGCGCCGGCATTCACGGACGCGCTCTCACCCCTACACCGGAACACCGCTACACCGACACACCGGAACACTGGAATGCCGGCACACCGCCTCACTCTTCCCGCTGTCGCAATCGTTTGGCGGCTTTGCGCAGTTCTTCCGGGGTGAACCACTTGCGTTTGTAGCGGTTGCGGGTGATTTCGTAGAGGCGCTTTTCGATCTCTTTGATCTTATCGAACGCGTCGTTCATCTCCTGGCCTTCGCCGTTCTCTATGGCCTTGACGACGCGCTTGTTCTGCTTGCCGTACATCTTGAACAGCTTGGCGACCTTCGCATACTTCTCCCGCAGATCATCGTCGTCCGTCTCCCGCGCCTTTTCCGCATACTCGTTCGCCAGCTTCCTGTTCCGCTTGTAATCCGATTTGTTGCCTTCGAGGATGGGTTTAAACGTCCGCATCATAGTTTTCTGCTGAGGAGGATGTTCTTTTTTAACCCATTCAGTTATTTTTTTACGCCGCTCCAATTCCTTTTTCGCCCGCTCCAGTCGTGAAGGCCGATCATCTCGTTTTTCGGCAGCCTGAGCTGAGGGAAAGCCCGCATGGACGAATAGGCCAGTCGAAACAACCGCGATAATACTGCTTACCGGACCGCTCACAATATGACGCCTCATTGTTCAATCCTCCAAAAACTCATACCGTTCCACTTTCAGTTCGTTGCTGAACGCATCGCGATAAACCACGGCTTTGATCTTCTGCTCGGCCAGGATCTGATCGTGGTCGGGATCGAACGTGCCGTAGCTTGCGGTGGAAATACCCCCTACGTCCTTGATTGCCTGCCCCACCACGATGACGGTGAAGTAGTTCTGCCGTACCGTCAGCAGATTCGCGATCTTGCCGATGATTTCTTCCTGCGTCCGGTCCGTATTCTGATCTATGCTAGAGCCAGCGGTTCCATCTGCGAGGGAGCCAGCTTGTGCTATTCCGCCCCTATTTGAAAACGGTGTCCCACTGTTGGTACCATTCTTGTCAAAGATTGGGCCGCCGCCGTCCGTGTCGATAATGTTGAAGTTGGAGATAGGGTCACCGCCTCCGGGTGCATCGTACTCTCCACCTACCGTAATACCCGCCAAAACAGCCTCCCACGCCGGCTTCTGCGGCGAATTCGCATTGAACTTGCCCCTTGTCTGTGTCTGCGGTTCCAGCTTGACCTGGCCTAAGATCGCGGCATCGCCATTGCCATAGATCTCATCGTTTGAACCGTCATTGTATTTGTCGATGTTCAAGGTTTTCCAGGGTTCACCGCGATGGATGGCGCCAAGCTCCCACAAAGATTTCGGGGGTCCATTGCGGATATAAGCGGTCGAAATATTCACAGGGTTCGTCGCAGTTTCTGTATCGTGATCAGATGTGGCAGGCGAAGGACTGCTCGGGTTCTGAACATCGGTATTGTCGTCATTAACCGGGTCCACACTCGACGGCGAATCGCCGTTACCACTTGTCGTATTAAACGCTCCTATCCACTCCCACCCCAACGGATGCAGGTTAGCGCGAGGATCTCTGCACTCGGCGTGTGTATAAATTAATCCGGTACTACTTAAGTCGGCCGAGGCAGAATTGCCCCCGATTTGAGCGTAATCCAAAAGATGTCCTGTGCTATCGTCTCGGAGTGAAACTTTTACATCGACGATGCGGAAAGAGTTCACCTCTGCCGTTGTAAAACTAGGGCTGGTTGTACAGATAGCAAACGATCCCGCCCCAGGAGGGCTACAACTACCTGTAAACGGCCCAGCTGTTCCCTCCGTTGTGGTGGCGTCTCCGTCGGTATCGTAAGAGAATTGAATTGAAATTCTTACGTTGTTCGGATACGTACTTCCACTTCCGTAAATATTGACTAACTCAACTTTGGCTTCTGATAAATCGAGTTTGTAAACCCCGTTTCCGTCAGAGTCGAGCCGGTCGAACGTAAAAATTGCTTCATTTATGTAGGGGGCTTCTTCCAGACCCACGTAATCGGGTGGGGTACCTATCGAACCGCCGTAATTCGTCGTCGGCTCCGCGGGATTTTCGCTGTCGCAATAATCAATGATGTTAGCAGCCACCTGTTGCTGCACCAATTGGTCATCAGTAATATCAGGCGATCCGCCATTGCCCGATACATCACTGCTTGCCTCTAATTTTCCGACCCACGGAATTCGATCCGTATTATTGGCGGCGGTGGCGTAGGCGATGTCCGTGCTGGCGCCGAGAAAGTTAGAATTTGCGTTATCGGCATAAGTCTCGTTCATCCCGTCAAAGTTCGCCGAGTAGAAGTCGAAGCGATGTTTGTCTTCGCCACTGTCCCACTGATCGTTACCGTCATCCTGCCACCAGGCATTCATGTCGTAGCTCTGGGGCGAAAGCGCTTTCAGAATCGGATCAAACCACGTATCCGGCTCAATTCTGCGCACAATGTGCTGCAGCGAGAACCAGCGTTTGCCGTCCGGCATCTGGCCGGGGCTATAACTCTCGTACCGGAATTCGTTCGCTTCGCTGTCGCTAATACCGATGTCCGCCAGACAGATTTCGGTGGAAGAGCGGCCGCGTTTTATTGTTGATCCGGAACTTTCATCCGAATTGATCACGGCCGTACTGGTCGCCACCTTTCCCGACTCGTCCACCATCAGGTACCCTATGCGTCCCACTATGCCCGTGGCATTCTCCACATGAATCCAACTCGCGTCAGGGCTCCCGGCCACAGGCGAAGCACTTTTTACGAATTCGTAGGAATTGCCGCTGTTGTCCGTATACGTGGTGGCTAACGCCGTATTCAGGCCGGCATTATCAGTGTTCGAACTCTGCGTGCTCACAGCCCAATAGCGATCCTCCCAGTCACCTCCGACGCCTTCCGCGAAAATCGTTTTCTCGTCCCCATCACCACTTCCACTACCTCCTTTCGTGGCCGGATAAATATCATGGGGGTCGAAGTTTCCACTAGTATTAATCTCCCCATCATACGCATGATGCAGATAGGCCATGGCCCTTTCCAGTCCTGACTCGCACAGCAGGCGTGCTTTGGTCACGTCCGAACTGACCGCGGATGCTTCGCGTTCGGTGCGGGCCTGGAAGGCGAAGCTGAGGGCCATAACGACCACAAGCGCCAGCACGCCTAAGGCCAGGATGAGGGCAACGCCTTTCTCGTTCCTCGTTCGCTTGCGCTCAGCAGCTTCAGCGGAGGAGGGTCGTTCCTCGTTCATCGTTTTTCGTTCCTCGTGCTTCGTGTAGCGTGTTTTCGTTCGTCGTTCATCGTGCTTGCTTACTTCAGAATTCAATATTCAAAATTGGTTCGGGGATCCGTTGCCTTGCCCTCCGAAGCTTTAGCGAAGGAGGAGGCGTTACCTATTCACAGTTTACAGCTTACAACTTACGGCTAACAGCTCACGATTCACAGCCCACAGTTCACAGTTCACAGCTCACCGTTCACGTCCTACATCCCACGTCTCACGTCACACATTTTATTCTCTACAATACACCCTGATTTGTTATCGACAAAATATATTCAACGAACCGCGAATGCACGCGAATAGTCGCTAATCCGGATATTTGCATTGGCACGGACAAGCGGGATGCCTGTGCTACCTTCTTCTTCTCTCCCCTTCACGCGTATACTAACCGGCCTTTTGGTTCAGGAATGGCACGGCCCAGTTCTTTCGCGGTATCAATCCATTCCCGCATCACGACTTGAGCGTTTTTTACGGCCTCTTCGTAGGTCGCCCCGTCAGCCATACACCCGGGAAGTTCCGGAACTTCGACGAGAAAAGCTTCGTCTTCCGCGCTCCAGTATATGATCATTTCATACCGTTTTTCCATCGTAATCGAAAACCACGCCGGACTTCACTTCTTCAGATTCCACAATCCGTCCTTCATCGAGCCGAAAGTACAATGTGTCCGTGTCTTAATCAGCTTTAATCCTCATGGGCTCAACCTCCTTAACCGCCGGTCAAAGAAAGCGGTGACGCACTCGGGCGGTTCTTACTGAATATTGACAATGACGCGAAGCCACCGGTTCCCGCAGTCCTGGATCTGCTTTATATAGTGTTTTGGTGCCGTCGTCGTGATTTTTCATGATGTCCGGTTGGTGTATTGCAGCCTCCACCCATTCCGCCCGGATATTTCGTTCCCATGCCCTCCGAAACTTTAGCGAAGGAGGAGGCGTTACCTATTCACAGTTTACGGCTAACAGCCCACAGTCAGAGTCACAGCTCACAGTCACAGCCCACAGTTCACAGCTTACAGCTCACATCCTACATCCCACGTCTCTCGTCATACGTTCTATTCTCTACAATACACCGTCACTTGCCATACACAAAATGAATTTACAGGCTCGTCGCCAACACGCTCTCGTTCGTCCGTTCTAAGGCAAATATTCGGATGTGAGGGGGCGTTATCATTTTTTCAATTATGATGCCGATGTAACGTGTCAGGCTCACGCCGGAGGCTACCTGCCTGCGCGGCTTTTTCGACATTTTATTCGAAATCGGTTTATGTGGATTAGCGAGAATTCGTGTGATTAGCGGTTTACCCCGTACGTATATTTCTGCCACATGCCTGTGCTACTCTCGTGGCGTCGATCACTACTAATGTGCGCACTGTTTCCTATGCCTCGGCCTTCACGTTCTCCAGAAAGTCGTCGAAAGCCTGTAGCTCTCCGCTTATTCTTTCACGGAGCTGTTCATACTTTTTCAGGAGGAAGTCCAGCTTATCCCAATCGTACTCAAATTCGAAGTAGTAGCGCCGAAAATGTCGGAATTTTAACAGTTCATTCAGTAAATAGTAGGTTTCATCCGAAATCACGGGTTCACGAATCCCTTCTAGTCTCAGTGTCATCTTTTGCAGAAGATCTGCATGCCACCGGCTGCTGGTAAGGTTGTTTTCAAAGTATTGAGATATTCTGAGAAACAAGGTTTCCAGGCACGTGTAAACATCCGTCAGTACCTCAGCAACGATAATGGCCGAGGTCTGAGATTTTCCCAGGCGTTTATAATCGCCTTCAAGAAAGGACCGATAAAAATCATCCTGTTGGTCCAGAATTGCCCTTGTTTTCCGGATTTCTTCCTGTAATACTGTTATCTGCGGATTCTCTGTCATAGATCAACTTTCCGTGCTTTCGTATGCTCTCCGCATGTAATGGATCGATCTTGTCCAATTCCACCACATCAACGGGAAAATCAGTCAGCGCCATAACATCGCCCAGAAGGGCAAAATACTCTTCAGCGCCCCTCAGCCCTTCCACGGCAATATCTATATCTGAAATTTCGGAGAAGCGCGATGCGTCCAGCAGCGAACCCCATTGGTAGACCCGACGTGGACGATACGTTTGAATGACTATCTTTGCGATACGATCAA
The DNA here is from genome assembly GCA_913055945.1 of uncultured Lentisphaerota bacterium. GTDB lineage: Bacteria > Verrucomicrobiota > Lentisphaeria > Oligosphaerales > CAJXKU01 > CAJXKU01. The sequence continues at coordinate 5,646 of CAJXKU010000043.1, forward strand.
AATCTGCACACGCCTGTGCCAGGCGTTGGCGATTCTTGTCTTCCCGCTTCTGGGCCTTCTCTCTGAGAAATTGCGCTACCTTTTTTGTGTCGACTGACATTGCTTCATTATTCGTGTGTCGTTAACAGCTCACAGGTTACAGCTCACTTCAACATTCCACATTCCGCTATCTACAATACACCGTAATTTGCTACGTACAAAAATATGTTAGTGAACTGCGAATCCCAAAGTTTATCCCGATCCGACAAACACCTACCGGCATCGGGACTAAGGCGCAAAATAAACAATAGGTACCAGCCATATTTCGGGGCTGTAAGCCCGGCTGAACACGGAAAACGATTTACTTGCCACAAAAACTCACGAAAAGCCACAAAAACACGGATTCTGCGCCCGCCATTGCCAACGGTTTCGCTGACAAATGACCATTTGTCGACGAAACGTCTCGCAAGGCGGGCCGGCTCGGCGATGCAGAGCTGCGATATCGCAGATATCTCAGCAGAATCCGTAGGGCTCAATTATGTTTCTGTTTTATATGGATTCGCGTCGATTCGCACGATTCGCGGTTCTGATAGCTTGAATACACTTTTTTTCCTTTTGGCAAAGTGCTTCGGCACGGGGTCATGATGTTTTCACCCCTTTATCGCGGGCGGCAAGCCATTTCTTTAACGACCGTTGACTCTCACCCGAGGCTTTCCCCGCCAACAGCCCCTCAACACTGACATCCTCGTCCAGATCTTCCCAGTGGATTCCCTCTCCTCGACCGATAAAACGCCAATTGTTGCGTTCCTGAGGTGTGGCGTGTACGAGGCGGGGATACCAAGCAAGGGGGACCGAAAGCATCCTCCCGTCGGACAATTCCACCTTCAGTGTGTCTTCGGTAATGGAAACGTCTATGGCGACCGGCACTTCCAGTTCAATCGCTGAAACAGTCATTCCATACCTCCAGAAGTTCAGTTTTGTTCGTTTCAATCATTTTCTGTATCCGGACAAGCTCCTGAGGATTAAATCCGCCGCTTTTCTGCAATCGCACAGGTTCTAACCAGAATTTCGCTACTTTGTCTTCCCGCTCGACATGGACATGCTCCGGCTCATTCCTGTCGCTTGCGTAGAAGAATAATCTCTAGGGACCGATCCTTTTGGCTGTCGGCATGCGAAATAGTCCCTCTCATGCTCTGTGAATGCTCAAACAACCTTCGACAGCATCCCGGAGGTCATCGAGCAACTCATCCATCGCCTCACCCTGGCTCATACATCCGGGCACAGCAGGGACCTCCCCCCAATAGCCGCCTTCTTCTGCTTTGTGAATAATCACTTTTAATTTCATATTGCCGCACCCTTCCTCGTTATTCGTTGCCTTGCCCTCCGAAGCTTTAGCGAAGGCGGAGGCGTTACCTATTCACAGTTTACAGCTTACAATTCACGATTCACGACTCACGGTTCACGGTTCATTCCACGTCCCACGTCTCACGTCTCACGTTCCACGATCTACGGTACACCGTGAATTGATGTTGAACAAATTCAGAGATGTATTATCGTTTGCCTTCCGCCTCCTGCCTTTCACTTCCGTGTCAAAACGGTAAGCTGACGCCTCTACGACTCCCATACCGCACCGTTGGGTCATCTTATGCAGCATTGCGCTTTTTTGAAGGCTTGGGAGAGCCACGCACTAATTTTTCCCCGTGTTGTTTCTGTCTCTCGTACAGGTCGTTGGCATACGTCTGGAGGTCGTTATCGAACTCCGCTTCAAGTTTACGTCGGATTTCGCGAACCTCTGTGACAATTTTATCTTCCATGGTTATACCTCCATAAGCTCTTCCGGCGTGCAGATGACAGGCGTTGCGTAGCCGTGCTCGTCGTTCAGTTCATCAACGACTCCGCGAACACGGGCAGCAGCAATATGCGTACAGTTCCAGCTTACTAAGTAATCAATGCCATGCATTACAGCAGTGGCAAGGTGCAGCGAATCGTTCTTTGCTTTTTCGGGTATATCCAAAACCGCAAAGTATTCCTCTGCTAATGCCACCACTTCCGGCGTCACCTCAAGCACGAAAAAACCTTCCACGGCAGCGGTTCTATCGGCTGCTGCGCTTTCATCTCCACGGGATACTTCGTCAATTACCACCTGGGAAATATAGGGCTGAAGCTTGGGTAAAGTAACGTCCCACCATTCCCGTGTAATTTCCTGGTGCGCCGCTGTCACAATATCTCTGGTTCTACGCGCGGTGTAGTAGCCGATAACCGTGGTTTCAATATATACACTACTAAGGGACATGACCGTCATTCGTTCAATTGTTATTTATGTGGTCTTCTCCGCATCTCAGCGGCTCTGCGCGATACTTCGTTTCCTCATTCTCGCGCGGAGGCGGAGGGGCGTGGGGAATGTTTGTTATTCGTTCTTTGTTCAGTGCTCTGAGTTCTGAGTTCTGAGTTCCACCCTCCGAAGCTTTAGCGGAGGAGGAGGCGTTACCTATTCACAGTTTACAGCTCACAATTTACGGCTAACAGCTCACAATTCACAATTGACGTTCCCTATTCTACAATATACCGTGATTTGTTATCGACAAACAATATGTTAACGAAGCGCGACTTGTCGCTAATCCGGATGATGGCGTTAATCTTGTTGTTGTCGTATATTCTGTGCGGCTCTTACATAACGGTCGGCGTCGCAGGGCGCCTCTCCATCTCCTTCTTACGCCTGTAATACCCTCGCATCATGGCCATATAGTCCTCATACATGCGGCAGGTTAATGAATAGAACCTCAGAAAATCCTCGAAATATTGTGCCCTGACGAAAAGACGCCTCCCCTGCAGCGCCTGAAACCGATATACGCAACCTGCTTGATTGAGAATGCCGATGTCCGCCTCTGTCCGTAAGTCAACAGCTTCCTCCGCCGCTTGCATCAGGTTATTTAAAGTTTCCACATTGACCTTTGTGTCGGGTGTGAGATAGACGGCAACATCCAGATCACTGTACGCCGGCACAGAACCTTTTGCAGCCGAACCGAGGAGATAGGCAAATTCGACAGATGGCGAAGCCTCACGAATCTTTGCCGCAAGGCGTTCGGTATCAATATCCACCCTTTCTCGCCGAGGGTAACGAAACTTCGTCTGTTCACGCATCAGGAGTGTCATCATCCATTACCTGAGATTCGATCTGTGTCACAAACGTATCAATATCCCCCAACCTGTTTTGTACAATGTCGTGAAGCATAGCCGGATCGACAGACTCGTACATATGGACGACAAGATTCCGGAAACGTACGATTGATTCAAACCGTGTCGGTTCTTCGATAAACCCCAGTTCTGCCACTTTATGCAGGTTTTCTACAGATGTTTCGCCAGGCGCTATATCCTGCACTGCCAGTAAGTGTTCGCATATATCAATCATTGCCTCGACACATACCTGCAGCATGCGCTCGACGGCCCGGCGCTTCATAAAGTCATACGTGAAATCTTCAACAGTTCCAAGTTCCCAACTGCGCAATTCGGCAAGCTGATCTTTAAGGTAGGACAGCTTTTTCGCTATTATACCGTTGTATTTCATTGAACGTCCTCAGGACGACGATAGTTCTCTTCGTTCCTCTTCACAGTTCACGCTTCACAGCCCACAGCTCACAGCTCACCGTTCACGTCCTACATTCCACGTCTCACGTCACACATTCTATTCTCTACAATACACCGTTTTTTATCCACAAACAATATGTTGAACGAACCGCGAATCATAAAGTTTATCCCGATCCTTGCGAAGGCATCGGGACTAATCGACGCGAATGTATATACAACAAGAAGATTGGCTCCATCATACAAGTGCCGGATTCGTCGTCGCACATTCTTTGCGGCTTTGCGGATTCGCGAGAATTCGTGTGATTAGCGGTTTACCCCATACGTATATTTTTACAATATGCCTGTGGCACCTTCTAAACACACTTTTTTGTGTGTTTTGGTGACTTTTTGTGGCAATCAATGGAATGTCGGTTGAACCGGGTGTACAGCCCGGAATAAAGTCAGTGTTCTTTGTTGCCCTTGTTACTGATTTCCCAGTTTTTTCATGATCTGTTTCGCCAGTTGCTCGTTTATCTCCCGATGCCGAGGGACCGGTTGCGACATTTTGGTCTGAGGATTGTGATACCAATCATGATTGCCGCCGTGGCGCAACAGCACACACCCCATCGATTGAAGCTTCTTTACGAGCTGGGTGCGTTTCATGCGACCTCCAATTCACCTACACGACGGACGTGCGGTATAGCACCGCTGGTTAGCTCTCTGTAGATATCGCGGAGGTTTTCCTCTAACTTTTCCCTGGTCTCACCCTGCGTCCAATAATCGGGGAACTCTTGCAAGTATCCCAGCCACATACCTTCGTCCTGCCAATAGACGTATTTGAGATTCGCTTTCTCTGCCATCTTTTATTACCCTTTTTTTCGTTCCCATGCCCTCCGAACCTTCAGCGGAAGACCCGTTCATCGTTCTACGTTCAATGTTCTATGTTCTGAGTTCAACGTTCGGCGTTCGACGTTCTGCGTTACCTATTCACGGTTTACTGCTCACAATTCACCGTTCTGTTATTGCTCTATCGTGAAGCATGACAGCCCAACCTATCCCAATTGCGGTATTCCTCTGGCGGCATGCCAAACCCGAGCAATTTCAACGCATTGATCCTTGCGTCGCACCCTATACACGATGCGACATGGTTTCTGGACTATTTCCCGGATATCCGGATCCTGCAGTTCGGGAACCACCCTGCCCGAGTCTGGAAAGGTCTTCAACCGCTCAATAACGTCAAAGAGACGGGAGCCGAAATCGGCGGCAGATTGCGGATCCGACTCAGCGATATAGGCCAACATATCCCACAGGTCAAGACGAGCTGTCCGAGACCATTTCAGTTTGAAAGCCATTGCTCGAATTCTTCTTTGACTTCCTGGTGTGAGATAGTCTTTCCCTCGTCAAGCTCGCGAAGGCCCTTCCTTAGTCCCGCCACAAAATTAATTCGTTCCCGGATGTCCTCCCACGTGGCATCCTCGGGAAGTTCCTCAAGCGTACGAATAGCGATTTCCTTCGTGCTCATTGCAATCGCCCCCCTTGACACATCCGATTAACGCATTTGTTTATCTCGTTAATACCACACATCAGGCTGCAAGCTCAAGCTGTTTCCTTAGTTGTTGCCGCGCCCGCCGAAACGTTAGCGGATAAAGGTCGTTATTCGGTCTATGTTCGCGGTTCACGGGCTTACAATTCATATTTTACTATCTACACGACTCACTATCAACGGTTCACAACACGCTCTATTATCTACACTACACCGTGAATTGCTATACACAAAATGGATTTAGTGGATAGAACGGATAGCATATCCATTTTATCCTGTCGTTCAAAAGGATACACGTAAGAGCCGGGCTTACAGCCCAGAATATGGGTGGTGCCTTTCTATACCCAGGGTTACGCTGACGCTCCACCCTGGCCTCCGGCTCAGAGAGCCTCCGGCTCGGCGAGGCTGTTATGAGACCGCCCCGTTGGGGCTGATAGCAAATATACACAGGCACCGCTCCTCCTGTGCTCTTACGGAGCTACGGAGGGTTAACAATGCCTGAGCCACCTTCCAAACACACACTTTTTGGTGCGTTTTGGTGACTTTTTGTGGCCATCAAGTCGTAGGTAACTTGACGTTTATAAGCGTTGCGGGGTAAATCGAACCCGCTCCTCCGTCACAACTACAAAAGTGTTCGGGATATCGCTTTTATATTCCCGAAGCAAACGGGACAACACTTCGATCTTAGAAGCAGAACGTTCATTGTTCAGACGTAAGAGAATGACCCCCGTGTGACAGCGACCATCGGCATAAACTTTTCGCCCAAAGTCCTTGTCGTTGCTGATAAGAATCCGACGTTCCTCGAGTGCTCTCCGGATAATCTCATCATCCTCGGCGCCGCGAAGTTCATCGAATACGGAAACAGCATCATAGCCCTGCCGCTGCAACCACTTTGCCACTTGCGGTCCCGTGCATTCGTCCACAATGAAACGCATCAGCCTTGCTCCTTGGCCAAGGGGGCAAATTCAATCTCCTGCAGGGATTTGGTGGCGAAAAGAATACACGCCCGGATGTCATCGGTTTCCAATTCGGTGTATTCAGCCAATATTTCTTCGTAGGTTGCACCGTGAGCCAACAGGTTTAGTACATAATCCACGGTCAAACGGGTACCACGAATGACCGGTTTCCCTGTCATAACAGCCGGCTCTACCGTGATTCGCTGGAGAAGCTCTTCATCAGTCATATTTCTTCATACCTCATTTTTTTACAATATACCGTTATTGACTGTCGACAAAAAAATATGTTCAACGAACCAAATTTTACATTCTGCGCGTTGCTGGTCATTTTATCCTTACCAATTTATTAAGACTTTGGAGGAACCGTTCCTGCTCATTCGTTCGATTATCCGGCGGCATAGCCAGAACGTCTATTTTCTCATCGCACACCATTTGAAACTGTACTGTTACTTTCCGTGAAACTTCAAACGTATCTTCTCCAGTCATGATGAGAATATCAATATCCCCGCCTTTGGCTTTGGCGTCCACTCGTGAGCCAAAGAGGTACACTTCTCCCTCTACATCGCGCGTCGCTTGTTTCAACGCTTTATGTTCCTGTTCATCTATACGCATATATGCGTCGTATTTTCGTGCTTCGTTCCATACTCTGAGTTCGGGGTTTACAGCTCACATCCTACATTCCACATCCAACGTTCCACCTCCCACATCCCACATCCCACATCCCACATCCCACATCTCACATCTCACAGTTCACAGCTCACCACTCACAGCCCAACAACTCAACAACTTAACAACACATTCCACATTCCACAATTTACAATACACCTTTTTCGCTATACACAAAATCGCCACAAAAGGCGGGCGCACTTCTCACATCAAATCCGGCTTTCTTTTCGTGACTCTTCGTGGCTTTTCGTGGCTATACATGAGAGCACTGGCTGGCCGAGGATCGCGGGAGTCATTTTCCGCTGCGGAAATACACGGTCCTGGTGAACGTGCGCTGGGTTTTGTCCCGATTTTGCTCGGGTACATCCGGGTCGAAAAGGGTGAGGGATATCTCGGCGTAGTTGGGTAAGACCGTGGTGTTGGTCTCCGTATCGGGGGACGCCGGTATTTCAGCGCCGTCCCGGTAACAGATAATCGAAGCGGATTTCACGCCGTCAACTATGAGGGCAGTATCGCAACTTGTAGCGGAGGGGTCGTTGTTAACCCATGCCGGTGTAGGACTAGCTGTATCCCCGTAAAAATCCCAATAAGTGGGTGACGATCCATTATCGCACGCAACCTCCCGAACGAGCTGGTTATCACTGTTCGTCTCGTATGTCACTTCGGCCAACTTGGCCCGGGATCCTGAGATCGTCAGATTCGTCGCGCTCACCATAGTGGGCTGACGCTGGTCTTTATCGTAATAGAACGGAATCTCCTGGCCGGGAAAATCGGACGTGACCGCCGACTGGATGTCGCGCGAGATCAGGTCCATGGCCACGCGGGCGTTTTCGTAGATTTTGGCGTTGCTTTTCGACAAGGACCAGACCTGTTGGGCGCCGCCGAGAAATTCGAACATTACGGCCATCAGAATTACAAAGATGGCCATGGCGGCCAGGAGCTCGACGAGCGTAAAGCACTGTCTGTCGCGTTCTTGCTTTTTCGTTTTCTGCTTCGTGTTCATGGTTCTTCGTTCCCCGTTGCCGGTTGCCCGTTGGTTGTTAGTGATTATTGGTTATTCATCTCTTACGAGCGGCGAACCTTGCGGTTCGCCATTCCAAAGCGCTGCAGAAACCGCAGCGGCACTGCGTGCAGCGTGTCAAATTCAACCTTTTGCTTGCTCGACTCGCTGGACGCAGTTCCAAAAGGCAGCCTTTCAGGCTATCGTATATGGTGATCGGCGTAGCCGATCCTCAATTTCGGTTGAACAGCTCCAGACGATATGTCGACGTCTCGCGTTGCCCGTACGGGCGCTGCGCCGGCCAGCTTACTTCGGCGTGTAATTCCGCAGCCATGCTTAAAGGGGGATCATCGGAGTCCCTGCTTCCATCTCCGTTAATGTCAATTCGTTTTTTCCACAGGACCATAATTGCCTGAAAATCCACGGTTTCATCACTATCCCGCTCCCCATCACCGTCTTTATCACTAAAACTCAGTATCTTATAGACCCCGTCGTTGCTGCCCGACTCATAATAAATCGTCTTTCGCGGGGTATCAAAACAATCAACACCAGCACCACTATAGTCAAAATCCTCAAGGGTAGAAGCAGGCGAAGAGGGATAACCATCCCGAAGAAACTTGTTGCTACCTCCTGTGTCGATCACCCCGCTCCAGTTGTTCCGTGCAACTTGTTCCAACTGATGCAACATCTGATCCGCCATATTGGCGGAATAGCCTGTGGCCATGGCGTCGCGCATGGCGTTGGAGCCGACGGGAAAGAGGGCCATCACGCTGGCCAGTCCGATACCGATCACGCCGATGGCCAGGACGATCTCCACGATGTTGAAAGGCTTTTTGATGTAATGGTTCATGGGTATTCGTTATTCGTTCTTCGTTATTTGTTATCGGTTATTCGTCAACTCTTAATGGTTGATCGTTGTTCGGGCCACGGTTTGCGGTTCACAGCTCACAGTCGACAATTTACGATTGTATTCTCTACAATTCTGACGGTCCAATATTCAGCATTCAGCCGCTTTTTTCGGACTTTCAGGCGCTCCCTTCGCTGTGCCTCTCACTCGACGGATCGCAGGCCGAGCTTCACGTGTTCAACATACCTTCTGCTTGTGCATTTACCATACACTGTCCCATGCCGACGGTCAAATTCTGCCCGCAGAAAGCGGGTTACACCGAGATCGCCATACAACACAATGTACGCGCGCTGTCCACGATAGGCCATAGTTTTGAACTTGTTGACGTAGCTTCATCACGGCCCCGGTGAACCTTAAGAGCCACCCGCCGGGCAGCGGAGGCGTTTTGATACCCCGGTATGAGACCACTGTGTGCCACGATTATTTACTGTCAATCCCCCGACCAGTCTCTTGTTTAGGGTGTGGGGACGTTGGCCGGCGTCCATGCTCGTATGAGAGAACTGCGTTCAGCCGGTATTTACCGCCAATACCGCAGTTGGTCTCTTGTTAGGGGTGTCCGACGCTTACGTGGGCGGAGAGGCTCGTATGAGAGAACTGCGTTCAGCAAACTGCGTTTAGCCTTTCAAAAAATAAAAAGCATCCCCGACTTCAACTGATTTGCTGCACGCAGTGCCTCGTATGAGGAACTGCGTCAGCATGTGGTCAACATCCAGGATGTATTGGTCACGCTGCATGCGATGCCTGCATGCAATGCCTGCACGCAGTGCCTGTTATGAGGCTTGGTAGACATGCTGAAGCATGAACTCCGACAAGTCGATAGCGCGGTTTTGACTGGTCAGAGTTCATACTTTAGTATGGTTTGTATGCATGCAGTCGCGGTGCCGAGTCTCATACGATACGAATCACGGCACGTGCTTGCGTTCTGATGCTGAGTGCCAGTCTCTCTTTATAAAAAAGAAAACTGGTGTATAGTTACTGGAGGTCGCTTTGGCGATTCTACCGGGTATGCCCGCATCGGGATTCTCCACTGCTTAATCCTGTGTAACCATTCCAACTTTTCCGACGAAGAGGTTCACGCTCTCATGAGCCAACGAAAGAAAAACAAACGCAGTACAACAAAGCAGCGCCGTCGAAACAACCACAGCAGCAGCAGCAGAAAGCATCAGGCGGCTTCCTCTCCCCTTGAAGAATCCACCGCGTTGGTACCGGCGGACACCACCAAAATCCGCAAAAAATGGATCGCGGCGTGTAAACGTGCACGCACGACCTTCCTCAAAGCCCAGCGCGAGCTGGATCAATTCGAACAGGAGGAGAAGCCTGCGCACAGGAGCTGGGTGCATCAGAACCTGGGCGCGGAACTGAGTACGGTGCGCGAACTGCGGCAGCAGCTTGAAAGTAAAAACGAATTCTACCGTCGGCTGATCATGGAGATGCAGCTTTCCGGTGACCCGTCCCACGTCTGTTATGGACGTCTCCAGCGCGGCGAGAGTGTGATTGATCAATGGACGCGGGAATGGGAAGAAGACGACAGCGAAGAAACGGGTGATAGCGGAGCGTTCGAGGATGACGAAGAGGAAGACGACGACGAGCCGAACAGCTTCGATTTCGACGCCGAATTCCGGGAATTCATGAACGAACTTCATGAATTGTTCGGGGATCTCGGCGGCATGTTCGGGGAGGAGATGGGGTTTGATGCCGACGAAAGTAACCCGGATGGGTCGGGGGAGCCGGACAGAAAAGACAGGCTCAAGCGTACGTACCGCCAGCTTTGTCAGCGGCTGCATCCCGATGCCGACGGCGGAAGCCAAAACGAAGACGTTGAATTATGGCATGAGACGCAGGAAGCCTACGAAGAGGGTGACCTCGACCGGCTTGAGCTCATCCTGGCAAAGACCGAACTCAAAGACGGCAGCTTGGGCTCCACCACGCCCGTATCGCGAATCGCCTCTGTGACCGAAGATTTCCGCCGTGCCCGGCATTCGGTACGCGATGTTATCAGGCAGGCGAAGCGGGAAGATCCTGCCTGGGGATTTTTTCAAACGCCGGAGAGCAAGAGGCAGGAAATGCTCGAATATGAACGGATGGAGCTTAACAAGGCCGCGGAGGACGTGCGTGACGAAATCCACGATCTGGACGAACAGTTCAGGATGCTCGAAAACATGCTCGTTCACGAAGAAGCCGAAGACGATACGCGGTCTTCTCAGCCGGAAGCGTCCGGCGCGGCGACAACTTCGGCCTCCGGCGCAAAGACAACAGGGAACGCCGGCGGCGGTGCAAAAAGCGGGCATCGCCGACAGAGCCGCAGCAGCGGAAAAAGCGGCAAGAAGAAGCCGGAAAACCCCAACCAGATGGTCTTCGATTTCGCGAATGGCTAATCACCTTTACGTTCGGGGCTGGTACAGAGTGACGTTTTCCGGTGCGCGGCGCGGCGAAACAGGTCATGCCGTCGGCCAAAAATTTCCGCTCAGTCTGACGTCCAAACCTCAAAACGCATCTTCCAGGTATAGCGTACGCCACAAGAATTACCCGCGCCCGCTTTGGGGCGCGCATTTGTAATGGTATCCCCCCGTTTTCCACGGGCTTACG
>CAJXKU010000044.1 GCA_913055945.1 uncultured Lentisphaerota bacterium
ATGACCGACGACGAAGGGAAAATCCATCACATCAGGCAGACAGGGGTGCCGGAACCGGTGCATCTGGATATATATCGCAAACTCGATGTGACATACCGAATGAAACGATTTAAAGAAACGGTTGCAAAGAGATTGTAGTGACCAAATAAAAATACGACTTTATTGATAATCAATGAGTTATGACACACCGCGAGGAAACTTGGGCTGAGTATAAGGGGCATTTTGGGGGTTAGTTGTTTTTCTATTTAAGGCTTCATCGAGCCCGGTTCCCACATCGGTTCAATGAAAAACGAATGGATTTCATAATCGGAAAATTGCTCGTTTCCTGGATTGAAAAGTTTGCGGGGCGGGGTTTTGGGAATGCGGTCAATGTTTTCCGGCTGATGCACGGTATCTACGGTCCAGCGACCGGGTGTAACCATGGGCAGCCAGCCGGTAATGGAAATGTGATATCCCTTGCCCCCTCTGAAACGCATGAGTTTATGATAGGCGGAATAAGGGATACCCAAGGGATCCCGCCAGAGGATACCGGCGGACGTATATCGGGACCTGCCCGGTTTATGAGTGATAAGAACTCTGTGTTCGGTCGGGTGGACGTTACGTGAAAGCGGGCGCGGCGTGTAACGGCTGGGAGCAAGCATAGCTTTACTGTCCCCTTTCGGCAAAGCATTGCGTTCCCTTCTGCATAGCTCGGCGTAGTACCCTTCCTGCGCGGCGCCTTTTTTCCAGAGTGCTTCCGCCTGGTTACGGGATGTTTTGCCGTCCTCAAGCAGTGCGGATGCAGCCGTATAGTATGCCATTGCACGGATGCGGGAATCGTCACAGTCTTCTGTCTCTTCGATCAACGCCCGGCTTCGCTCGGCGGGTCGGCGCTGACGGTTGAAGAACGTGTTAAGAATATAGCGCAAATGCGAGCGAGAGGAAGACGAAACCAGTTTCTTCAGAAAGAGGGTGAATTGCCTTTCTTCGTGTGAATCGGCGGTGACGGCGAGTTTGGAAAGCAGTCGTTCCGCGGCACTGTATTTTTCCGCCTGAACGGCGATCAGGGCTGCTCTCAGTCGCATGTCGGCATTGTGTTTATTGTGTTCCACACTGAGCATTTCGGGTGATGCAATGCTCTCCCATGCTTTATCCGGGTAGCCGGCAGCCTGAAGCAGGAGAGCGAATTCATGGCGGTATTCCGGATGAGGCCAAACGCGTGACAGGAGAGAGGTGATAGCCTTCTCGTTTTCTGTTGTATTATGCTCATCGGTATTTTTGTTTAAAACATCTTTTAACCCCGTAGCGGCCAGCCTGAACTGGGCGAATGGCGAGGATAAAGAGCGATGGTGGTGCCAGCAGGATTCATCGGGGGTCAGGCCGTTCAGATACCATCGCCACTTCTTCCGAGCATCGTTGATGTCGCCGTTCTGATATGCCATTTCGGCAGCCATAACCAATTTGGTGGGCGAACTGTCGGAATTTACTTGAAAATCGGACTGAAGCTTTTTGTCTTTCCGGACTGCTTTGGCGATATTGACGAGTTCCTGCTGGTCATCTTCCTCGTGCAATCCTTCCTTCAGAATCTGTTTATCGCCCCAGCGGTTAACCAATTCACGCATTGCCTCGCGGAATGGCGGTGTGTTACAATTTTCTGCCAGTCGTACCACTGCGCCGCTGCGATATTTAAAAGAATACTCATCGGGGTCAGGAAGCCTGAACTCTGTGCCCTGAGGTTCACGACCGTAGATACGTCGAAAAAGGTCCGCAGACGGTGTGTCCAGTTTTTTGTCCGCCAGGCGCAGAAAGGCCTCGATATCAGCATGTTTAGGGTCCATGCTCCAATAACGATATGACCATAACCAGTCTTCGGACTTTTTATTTCGCGCCTGCTTGAGAAGATCAAACGACGGTGAAGTCTGCATTTGTTCAATGAAGCGGTCTTTTAGGACATTAATTCCGGCAGGCCACAGATGATCGCGCACAAATGGTTGATGCCAGTCGTATGCCACATAGTGATCGGCGGGGAGGCGTTTTGTAAAGAGCTCGACACAATCTTTTGCAACGGCCGATAGTTCTGCTTTTTCCCGGCTATTTCTATCAGGGTCCTGGAGCGCTACAAGCGTGTTTTCCAGCACTCTATGTACACGCTGATATTCCTCCACCACCAGGGCGTCATCGTCACCTGAGTCATAGGGAGCGTCTTTAAGTAGTTTTTTGAGCTGTCGCAAAGCCATCAGAGGATCAAAAGAGCTTACGCTCCTTGCCGCCTGCAGACGTATTGCTGGATCATCGGCCTTCGCATAATGACGTAACGCCTCCCTGACCTCCGAGTACTCTGTAAACGATTCCAGCACATTAAGATATAAAAATTGCACTGGTAACAGGGAGGAGTCTTTCAGGCCGGTCAGCAGGGCATCAGCTATCCGTTCCCTGTAAGGTATAAATTCGGGCATATCAAGAAACTCATAGACAGTTAAAAACGTGTGTTTCAATTGCCACATGCGTTCGGCGCTGTCAGTATCGTGTCTTTCATCCGGGTCACTTAGCCAATCCAGAAAAGCCTCAAGATGCTTTGTTTCGCCGTAACGGAGGAGTAGAACGAGCAGAAATCCTTTACTCGGATGTGCAGCGAGCGCATCTTCAAGGAGTTCTTTGCCTCTTGGGTTGGCAGGGTGTAATAGGTAACGGAACATTTCAAAAAGGGCGTTTCTTGAACGCCAATCGTCCAGAACATCGGCATCGTATTTCTTTTTAAGTGTGGTGCATATATTCAGCAGATATCGGACAGCTTCAAATTGGGCGTCGTCGGCGCAAGCCGGATGCGGCAGTCGCGTTTTAACAGCCCTTACGATAGAAGCGAAGTTTGACTCCAGACTGCTTACTTCGATATCCGTAAGATTCTGCAAGTCAATATCGTATTGTTCCAGTTTTTTCTGTATCGAGGTGATATCGCCTTTGAAAGACATACCTCTGAGAAACCCTCTCCGGGCATCTTTTACATACTCGTTATCATTTTGCTGCATAATCGCTTTAAATACTTCCTGCGCCTTTTTGTGTTTATTATAAACGGTGCTTCGCAACAGGCGAGCATAACGGACCCCAGCGAGCGTGTACCACGGCGAACCGGTGTAATGGTTGTACAGCGTTTTATAGGCGCGCTTTCGACTCGAATTGAGTTTCTGTTTATACGCTTCATCTGTGTCGGACCTGGACCTGTTCATCCTGGCGCTTTTTACACGAAGAGATTCGCCCAAACGCAGGAGCAATCGCCCCTCCTGAAACATGGCGTTTTCTGAACGCGAAACATCCCAGAAGGCGGGCTTCAGCTTATTCTTCTGTTTTTTCAATTCTTCGGCATTGGCCTCATACCAGTCAACAGCAGCTTTCCCGAAGTGACGCCGGAGTACCTTTTTCAGCCACGGTTCATCGGCCAAACCTTTTACAACAGCGCGGTATAAGCAACACGCATGCCTGATTTCTTTTTGGGAAAAATTCGGCGGGGCCTCATAAAACCGGCTCATACCCGGCGACAAAAGAAGCCGTGATTCGGTTAGTACGAGCAAGCCCCGCTCCGTCATTCGCAAACTACGGATCTTTTCGGGAGCCTGCTCAAGGTTCCCGAAAAGGAGTTGATTCAGCATAACAATATGGCGTCCCAGATCCTTGGGTGACAGTTCTCCGGATGCCTCCTTGAACAGCTTTTGACTTGTATCGGCTGAGACCGGCGGGGTGTAGAACAGAACCGCGCTGGACTTATATCCCTCTTCATCTGTCCCGCTCTCCAGGATGGCAGAGCGAATAGTTAAAACGCCTCGACCCGCTTGGAAGGTTTTGTGCGGATTATGGAACGGGCTGCTGCTACTGCGCGCCTTAAAGTATTCCGGCAGATGGCGCTCGTGCGCCCTGATCCGAACACGCGACATTTCAATCCCCGTCTTAATGTCTGTGAACGTATAATCAATTCCGCCTTCCGCCATGTACAGCATCCGTCCACGTCGCAGACAATTAGAATATCGACGCTCCTTCACTTTCCCGAAAGTCTCACGCTCGGGGCGGTATTCAAGCATGACTGCATCGTTTTCCCGCGTGTTGGGTAAGATGCGCAGGCAGTTGCGGAACCGGTCGGCAACAACATCACGGATTCCACGGAGAGGCGGCAGAGACGCCGGCGTGCCCATATCTTTGTGAATCGAAAGGATCGTACTGCTCTCCTTCGTTTGCGGATTCCAGGCGATTAATGTTTCCCCGCCGAGTCCGCCTTCCCTGCTCAGGATTATATAGACCTTGCCGTTGAGTATATCAAAGCCTATAATGTTCCCATCTTCCAATTCCTGTTCCGTCATGTTATAGACAAACGGGTCACGTCCCGTAGCAAACACTGCTATACCCTTTTTGAGTCGGACGCAGACAGTGTCTCCTTCCGTGACAGCATGGCCGCTACGAACAATCCTATACCCGGACGGCAATGTTTGTTTTCCGAGCGGTTCAAACGTTGCATTATCAAGGTGGATGATTTCCCTCTCGCGAATAATGGCTAAACCATTATCAGTCGATACGATGTTACTACCCCCCTTGGCAAATACCTCCTTACCAGAGAAATCGCTGTCCTCTCCAGGCAAAAGCATGCCCTCCATCCCCTTCTCAATCAGTTTACTGAACGGTTTTTCCGTAATATCGCGCCAGCGACGTTTGAGGGTGCGCATATTTGACGCCAGATCGTTGGCGCTTCGTTTTTTTATTGTTTCGCTGACATCCTTCGCCAGGCTTAATGCTTCTTCCTGACGTCCTGCGTCATGTAAAAAAACCACAGCGTCAGCCAGAAGTCGTACTTTGGTATACGCCCCTTTGAACCAGTCGTATTCTTCGAGGACACCTTCAGCAACCCGGCTGATGTAGTCGGCTTTGGTGTTCTGATCCTCCTTGTCCGTGCCATAGACCTCGTCAGCAACTCGGAAAAAAGGATCCAGCCAGTCGTCCCTGCATAACTTTTTGTTTTTCCACAGCCTGTTTTCTATGTACATCTGCGCATACGCTTCAAATGCTTCACGCTTTTCCGTGTCGGTGGCATCCGGATTGCGCATTACAGCGGCAAGAACGGCGTAGTGACCGAGGGCCGCTTTGGCACTGTTTTCAGACCCGGCAAGCTCCCGGAAAAACGTGAGCATCTTTTCCTTCGCTGTTCTATATCTATCCCCCTCATAAGGAGACCTGTCATCAGAGCAAAAGTATTCCCAGGCAGTTACTACAGCGTCGCAATAATTACGATCACAGTTACGACTAACCCATTTCATTAGACGAACTATCTCATGAGGGTCCTGGCTCCATTTCTCTGTCGTTCGCAAAACTTGGCGAACAAACCTGGTTTCCCACTCTCTATAGCCAAATAAAGATATAACCCGGGGTCCTTGTTTGCACGTCTCTACTGCGGCAACCACGTAACGGTTCATTCCCAAGTACGGCATACCGATGTCCGCTTCCACATGCGGCGGTTGGTAAGGGTCAACATTCTCGGCACAGGCATAAAGGATATTGGCACGTTCGACCGTAAGGTCTTCGGGGTCAGGTTGGCGACTCATCAGTTTGAAGAAAGCGTCCCGGGCATGTCCGGCAAGCGATTTGTCGTTGTCTACCCGTTCCCCGTTCTCCTCATGATACGCAAAATCAAGAAAGTCATAGAGACAGTCCGAATTGTCCGGAGCGATGGCCAGGGCGGACTCGGCAAGACGGTTTGCCAGTTCAGGGTTCGCCTGAAGCCGCGCCTCCTGCAGGAGGAGTCGTGCTTCGGTTTCCCCGTCGTAGCGTTTTCCTTCAGGCTTGTCGCTATCCGGATTAAGTGTTTTCAGAATTCGGGGTATGATTTCGGCGGGAATATCGGCAAGTTTTTCCAGGTCGAACTGAAAACGGAGGGTTTCCGGTGTTTCATGATTTTTGCTCCGTATGCGGACACGGAGATCAATACGCTCGCGCTGGGCTTTAACCTCGAACTCGCCGTCCACCACGACCGTTGCTGCGGCGATGGCCTCCGGCAGGTCATCGGTGAGTTTGCGTTCATCATGCAGAATGCCGGCTTGAGTGTGTTCCAGGAGGCGCACGTCCTGCTGAAGGCTGAGTCGGTGCTCCACAGCGGAGGTCAGCACCCCCTGGATATAGCTCCATTTCTCCGTCGCATTCAGGCACCGGAAGGGGAGCAGCGCAATGAGGGGGCGGTCCTTCCCGGTTTCATCCTGAGAGACAGCATGATTCCGAACTTTCCTGCTGAGCAGCGAGACCAGGTTCTGGATTTTTGCTTCCTCTTCAGCCAGCGGCAGGGACAGATCAGCGTGCTTGATCCCTTTATGAGCATCCACAAGTCGAACCCGGAGCGATTTCGCCTGTTCTTTGTCTGAATCATCTTCCGAAGAGGCTTCAAGCATAACGAACAGGTCTACACCGCTAAGAGAATTCCAGAACGCAGTTTGGTCCGGGCCGGTTTGTGAGGAAAAGAGTTTTGTCCGGCTTTGTTCCTTGAAAATGCGACTGATTTTTTCCCGCTCTACGACCTGCAGATCGGATTCTTCCGACAACGAGGTCTCTAACAGTGCACGGACATTTGCCGTTCGTGAGGATGCAGAGGTGTTTTTACTAACCACCGCCACTCGCGGGGGCGAATTATTCTCTGCGGCATGGGCCTTGTGCAACAGACCTGTGCATACAAGGCTGAACATGCTCAATAAAGTCATCGCCGCCGAAATCTTAGACCGATAAACCATATTCGTAATTTTCATTTTTTGCCTCCAGTTCGACATTGAGCACCCATTCTGGCCCATGCAGGGCATAGAGGTCAAGTCCTGATTATAGCTCTGGCCTGGTGCTATTCCGCTCCTGACGCATCACGAAACACAACCTTATAGTTATTCCATGATCCGTCGCTGGTTCTGAAAACCAGACCATAATGAGAGCTGACAAAGGACCGGTGCAAGTGAGTCCGACGACTGGGTACTTCTCCTTTTAATTTGCGAAACGGCTTCTTCATATCATCGGCAACCCACCAGTGTTTGCCGACCAGGTGAAACCGATCATCGTAGAATATCACATGTCCCTCTTCGGGAAGTTCTCGCACCACCTGGCTATCTTTGCTGTCTATACGAAGGCGGCGGAGCCCTTCACGAATGCTCCAGTACGCTTTGTTTTCATTGAATGCTACATTCTTCCTTATGATATGACTCTCGACACCCGCATCGATTACTTTAACGTTTGCTGCATCGGGGTTGATCAGCAACGATGGATAACGCCCTGGGGGTCCCGGCAGGGAACGGCCGAGCACAGAACACCAGGAATTTTCATTATCCGTTGATTTAGAAATCATGAATTTCGGAACGTAAGACAGCTCTGGATCCTGATACTGAACATTTGAAGGTTTGCCCGGCAAGAGTTGTTTTGTGGCCTCATGGATGACCTGGACGCGCTTATCTTTCTCCTTGGACAACTCCAGAACAGCTATGTATGCTCTTCGGTCTGTCTGCTGCCCGAAGCCGCCGGAGAAGGATAATCGACCTTTTCCGACAGAAGCTGATGCGGCATATTGGAATTCCGGAAGTCCGTCTTCCGAAGTAAACTGGGTGACGGATCCCGTAGTCGGATTGATTGCAAGAACAAGGGATTGCGGACCGGTAACGGGCAACCATGCATACTTGCCATCAAAAACGGCTTGTCCAAAGGCGTGTTTCTTGTCAGCTTCAAATATCTTCTGCAATCGACCGCGCGTCTTCATCAGAAAAACCTCTTTTGGGCCGGAACTCCCCCAGACAAGGTCCACCTGTTGTCCACAGCTCATCATACCCCACATGTTAAAGGAACTATTTGAAGCGTTCTCGTCAGTCCGCTCAAGAACGATCGGGACGAACTCGATATCGGGCTGTCCGCGCGGTTTGGAAACATTTTCTTTCGCAGAGTTTGTCTGTTGACCGGAGTTGGAGCTTGATTGTACTTTCTGCTCATCGGACCTGTTTAACAATCGCCGCTCTGAAGATACAACAGACCTTACCGCGGGATGATCGTATTGACTGAGTTGATCGAGGAACCAGGAGTATTCCTTGTCTCTGTTCATTTTTATATGCTCTGTCAAACCATACGCGACCAACTCGCGGATGAATTGTTTTGGGTTTTTGACGTTAGGCCCCAGGATCATGGGTATGACCGCGAGTCTCTTTTGTAAGTTCTCCCGGAGAGTTTCGTTATACATGTCGGGCACTAATAACCATCCCGTGAGAATCATATGCAATAGAGCATCTGTTAACGTGCCCGCCCTGTGCTTAGCCTTGATTACACGAATATACATATCCCTTGCCCGTTCACGGTAAGAGTACACAGCTTTCTTTATTTCTTCGTCTGCGTCATTCGTCATGTAAGTGGTCTCGTGAAAAGCTTCAGAAACAGAGTTTGATACGGTTGTGTCAATTTCCTCGAAATGACTCTGTCGAAGAAAATGCTCTAAGTGTATGAGAGCTTGATCATAGTAAGGCAGGGCCTCAGTCACACTTTTCTCATCTTGCCGGCCACACCTGCCGTAGGCGGACATAGCCAGATGATGGAGTTTGGGCTGTTGGTTTTCCAGGAGCAGGCTGGCTTCAGCGAGTTGGGCAGCTTCTTCATAATGACCGGTCGAAAAGTGAACTTTAGCCTTTTTGGCGAGAGAATGATATTCGGGAAGGGAGGTTTTATTAGAAAACTTCTCTTGCAAACCAGCTTCGAGTAGTTCGATTACTGATTTCTGCAGAAATGGAACCGCATTCTCGGGCGATAAATTCTTCGCCTTTCGACTGCCTACAATTTGCTCTCCCTTATAGGCGGTGATCTTTACGTATGGCGGCTTTTCCGGGTTTGTTGTGTCATGTCGATACTTCCCTACTAGATACAACGGCAATGGCCGCTCCACACTGCTCCCGGTTAGAGATGTTTCCGCCGCAATTGCGCGGGCTTCTGCAATCTCCACAACAAGAACACCCGGGATTTGGAGGAGGATTCTCTCAAGCATTCGAGCGTATGCTTCTTGCAGATGCTCGTAATCCCCCGACAAATCCTGACTTGTAAACGGCGGCACGGCGCATATGGCCTTTAACTGGTTTGACTGTTTCTTCAGTTCGGTTTCTATTTTCTTGTCTATTGTCTTAGCATCTTTTTCGGGATTATCCGATACTGGCAGTTTGAACATCTGCATTCTGAGACCACGTAATGTGTCGCTGATAACCACTTCGTAGTGTACTCTGTGAGAGCTGGGTTTGGAGAGTAAAACAAGAAGGTCTGCACCGAGTAAACGCCCCAACGCTCTGCGTTTGGAAACAGACGAGGCACCAGAAATGGCCGCCAGCTCTTGCTCTTTGAGAACTTTGTCTATATGTTCTCGGTCAACAAGCACGCAGTTATCGTTTCGTGAGAGTTGTTCCTCAAGCAATGCTATTAGCGGCTTCAGATCGCCTTTTTCGACCGGAACAACGGCTACAACAGGGTTTTCTGATTCCTCCGCGCGATTGGTGGGGCGATTAGAAGTGCTTCCGTCTTGTGCCGTACAGATACACGTCGATGCAAACAAAATGCTCAAAGCAAGTCGAATTAGATTTACCACACTTGATAATCCGGAAAACAGTTCTGAATCAACCATCGCACAACTCCGTAGTATAATTTTGTTGGATTCCTGCTATCTTTTTCCTCCCCATCGTATTCAATGCTTTCATTCTATTGTTTACCTTCACTTGCATGTTTAGCGTCTCAGTGAGAGTATAATCTCAAGTCTTCAATAACGTTGACCTTTCTTATCAATCCCGCCAGAGCGAGTAGCCTGCTTTCTTGAGTCTTTCGGAGAGACCACGCTGCTCGGCTTCAGCCAGGATGCGTTGATTAAGTCCTTCGCCGAATTGCCGGATAAGATCGGAAAGCAGCCGTTCCTGAGCATCTACTATGCGACGTTCGAGATCAGTGGAGGGGTTTCCGTCCGGTGCATAGGATTCAATCCGATCCAGTACGAATTCCGCGATCAGGCGTTTTTGATCCTCGTAAGGTTGACGACGCATTTCATCGCTGGGAATCTTCTCACCAGCCAGGCCGATGTATGATGTTTTTTCGCCCGTAATCTTAGCTATGGTCTGAGCGGCGGTTTTACGACGGGGAAAATGCGCGACTTCTTTTCCCTGCACGTGAACTGCCTTCAGGTAGGGATCCTCGGCGGCAACTACTTTCAGCAGGGGAAGCGCTGAAGGAACTTGAAATCTCAAGAGCCGTGATCTACCGCGGGGACCTCTGATTTGGCGTCCGGGTTTTCTCGTGTACCGATAAGCGCGGACGGCAAACCGCTGTTCCTGCCTATTCATTTTAAACGGTTGCAATAACTCCGATGGAATGAGTTGAGATCCATCTGAATCAGTTTCCTTTTGGTTCAGTGAGCTTATCTGTTGATAAAAACCTAGGTTCGGAGCTACATTGAACGCTATGCCGGAGCTTTGCTGCCCCATCACCCGATTAAACATGGCATAGATAGCAAGTCGTCGAACGGCCTTTTGTTTAACGTTTCCGTCAGCGATTTGTGCCAGCACCCATGCGGCATGGACTACTCGTTGTACATCCTTTTTGTTCAATTCGGGCAGTAGATACTCAATGCTTTCCTGCCCGGCACAGGTCGTAAGCACGCGCAGGGCATAATCCTGTTTATTTGGCGGTAACGCAAGAACGGCATCTTCCCTTTCCTTCCGCTCAGCCTTATTGCGGCAGGGAATATCAAGAAGGTGCTTAGAAGCCAATTGACGAAATTCTTCGTCCTCAGCGCCCAGCGCCCGATACAGCATGGTCAATGCCTGTTCACGATCACCGCCGCAGACTGCGGAGAGGTGCGCAGCAGCAAATCGCAGATCTTCATATTCTGCGGTCAGCAACTTATCGGCCAGCGGTCCGCTTTCCGCTATCTCCGCTTCGGCGCAAAGTTCGCAGATCTGTTCTATATCGCCGCCGTTATTTGCCACTGTCTCAGCATCAGCATTCGCCGCCTTCTTTAAAACATCCAGAATAAGATCATGCCGCCCGATATCCTTCTCAACAAGCCCCTCGCAATACTCGGCTAGTGCGCCGAAATCGGTTTCCTGCTTCATCATTGGAAGAACAAGGCCCGGGAAATTTTCCGCCGGGACTGACGCGCATATTGCGGACGCCACGGAATATGCAATCCTTTCTGCGCCTTCTTTCTTCCGCAGGGCCTTGAAAAAGGCCAGCTTTCTGTCTGTGGACATGCGACTGTCACTTATCTTTTTAAGAAAGTTCTTGAAAGCGGAGTCTGTCCATACTTCGGCAATCTCTACGGACTTCCAGGAAGAGGATTTGGAGCCGTCACGTTGGGTCGCAAATGTCGGCCGTTCCTTCTGTTTAAAGAATGTACCGTCGAGGGTTTTGTGAATGGATTTTTTTGTACCTTCCAGGTACAGATAGGCGGTAAGAAAGTCATAGAACCAATGATCGCGTTGGTTCCGCTTTTGAAGTTCTTCTTTTATAGCCGAAAGCGCATCTTTATCTTTCCATTCCTTCAGTATAGTCAACGCCGGGCCGGGTCGATCGCTGTTCAACATTTGAAGCACCAATGGCCGGATCTCATCGCGGGGCAGTTTCGAAAGACGTCGCCAACGCTCTTTTCGATGTTCATTACTCTCTTTTAAGTGCCTGTTCGCCTCTAGGAGGAATTTTCGTTGAGCATCGGTCAAACTGTGTTGTTTAGGATCAATCTCGGCAAGTGCAAAGTACGCCTTGGAGGCGACATCCCATCGTTCATCCTTTGTCATTTTTTCCAGCGGGGCGACTGCCGACTTATGGCCGATTTTCACCAGGCGTTTAAAAATCTGCCGAATATCGTAAGGGTCTTCCTCCTGTTTCATAAGACGGACCAGCAATTCCACAGCCTTGCGGTCTTTCCCGAGCGCATGGGCAATGCGTGCGCGCGTTTCTTGAGTGAAGTGCTCGCTCTCGCTGAGGGCACGTCGCAAAACTTCCTTTACCCGCCGTACATCAGTAAACTGACAAAGCCTCAGCATCGTTGCTTCACGGATTGGGCTGTTTCTGTTTTCGGCTGTGCGAATCAGAGCATCCAGCAATGTTTCACTTTTCGGGGCACCCTTGAGTAGTTGGAGGCACCCGCGAGCAATGCGCTCTTTGTCGCTGTCCAAACCCTCGATCAATTCAGGCATGACCTTTTCCCGGCGTTTGCTGAGCCAGCGTTCAGGTTTTTGTTTGTACGGGCGTGTGTCATCCCGGACGCCAAGGGCATTGATTTTCTGCTGGACAAGCTCCGGATCAGGCTGACCTTTATCCTCGCCCGCGAGTGAACAAACCGCACTTCCCGTGAAAACGATTATCAGTAGAATAGTAACTTTCTTCATAGCTCAATCTTTCTCCACATTTTGAGAAACGGTTTTGTTAAATTTTTCTACGTTGCCGCCGGGTTCCAGCGAACAGTTTGGCGGCACACCCTTTTTATTATTCGCCTTCCTTCTCCGATGCCTCCACAATCTTCGGCAGAATACGGCTTGCGAGTTTGGCTGCCGCCTCCTGCAATGCTTTCTTGCCGGCAATCTGTTCGCTCAGGTCCACGACGACTTCTGTCTGCTGGTCCGAGGTAATGACACGGTCGGTTTCGGGATTAACCGCCTTCAGCTCCAGACGGGCTTTCACGCTCACCAGGTTGCCGCGACTGGTGGCGAATTCGCTGACCCCTTCGCCTTTGATCAGAACTTTCGCATCGCCGATATTTTCGCGATCGGGATCAACGACTTCAAAGCCGGCTTCGCGGGCGATCTTGACGAGTTCGGTTTCGACTGCGGGGTCCAGCGTTTGCCGCCCGACGTGTTCTTCCTGTACCTGCACAGCCAAAAGCGGTCGCTCGCTGTCACCGAGCTTTTTGCGCAGTTCGGCAGCGATATCCCGTGATTCGGCGGGCGGCGGAAGAAGCTCTTTTTTCTGAGTTTTGACGTTCTCCGCAACTTTACCTGCCAGTTTTCGGGCTAAGGTGTCAAGGCCCTTTTTCGGCATACCTTTAACGGATTCGCCGAGAACACGACTCGTTTCCGTGCCTATGAGCTTGGCGACAATATAAACCTTGTCGCCGACTTCGAAGACGGAACCTGTGAGGAGGAGTTTCGCACCGGTAAGCTGTCCCACCTGATTCGCCTTGTCCGGCGTGACCATCCCCGACAGGTTCAGCTCGGCCTCTTTGAGCATTTTGTCCATTTCTGAACGGTCTACGAGGTAAAGGTTGGGATTCCCGGCGAGTTCGGCGAACATGAGGTCTGTCACTTTACTGCCGTACCCTTCTACTGCATCGCCGCGTTCTTCAAAAGCAAGGATAGCCAGTGGCGCTACGCGGTTGTCTTTTTTCTTTTCCGCCTGTTGTGCCGACGTTGTTACACTGCTCATCACTGAAAAAAGCAGTAGCCCTGAAATCAAACTTGCGCGAATATGTTTTTTACTCATTGTTCTGTCCTCCATGTTTTGTTAGCCCGGGTAAATATCCGGGTCAGTTTATATTGCTTTACCTTATTCTCGTCACTTAAAAATTTTAATCTTTTACTGTGCCGGTTTCCTCCCAATCCTTGAGGATTTCCAGAAGAAAATATCTGGGCACAGGTGAAGTCTTCCAATTCTCGACAAGTGGGAGACCGCTTATAGCAAAACGGCCGCCGTTTTCGTATTCAGCCATGAACCACGACCAGCTTTTATTGTCTTCACTTCTTTCCCCGGTAAAGCTTCCCAAGATATTACCACGTTCCGCATTGATTATTAAGTCGTGGCTTCTTCTTTCGGCATCAGCAGAAGACGCCAACACATCTAATTTTTTATTAAAAGCTTTTACAACGTCATTTCCGCGTAGGATGACGCGTTCCGGATGACCCTGTCGCGCTCCGGTAATACCCGGGAGATCAGTCTGTCCCTCCTTTATCCCCAGAAACATAACGTCCGCGCCGTTTTCAGCCGCAGTCCGGGCATTTTCTAGCAGACCGCGCTGTTTGTTTAAAGATATCCCGGCACCGATGATCAGAACCCCGTCGATTAAGTCGTCTATACGGGCTTTGTTATGGATGAGTTCATGCAGGATGTTGGCGCTCTCTAAGCACTCAGCGGTTTTTCCGACTGGATCGAAGAGTCGAAGTTTGCGTTTTTTCAGCCACACCTGACGGGAACTGAACGGGTCCGGATGGAAGATGTAAAGCTTGCGTTCACTACTTATATCGTTCGCATTGTCCGCTTTATCTGTCGGGATGACAACTTCCAGCGTCGCTGGCATGACCACACCTTCCTTGACAGGCGGAATTTCTATATGCAGTTTGCCGGACATCATACCATTCTGGTCGGGTTTGAGGTTTGCTTTTCCTCGCGCTGCATTACGGCGGTTGACCCGCAGATGAGCTTGCAGTTGGGTCGGTCTGCGACTGCTGTCGCCGGCATCATAGACCAGCGAAAATACGGCCTCCTGTCCTGCGAAAACACAGTGCCGGTTGTCAGCAAAAGACAGGGGACTGTCGGTCTTTTTCGCTGCAAAGACATAGCCGGAAAAGACGAAAGCCGTCAGCAGGACTGCCATGCCCAGAAAGGATTGAGGTTTTTGTATGTTTTTCATAGTCCTGTTCTTTCTTTCTGCGAGTTTTGACTGCATCTGTCTGTTTCCCGAAGCTGCGCTGCAGCCAGGAACATTTTGTATTGCCCGTTGCCGCCCCCTGCGGAAAGGACCCGGCTGGGACGTTTTGTCACTACGTGATTTGTTGAAGAGGAACGAAGATGGAAGGGCGTCTTGAAACGCAGATCAAAATCTACGAGGACACCGCTGCTGTTCAGTGGATACAGCCAGAAGGTCATCCTGTTTTCCGGCTTGTCAGACGTCGGATTCACAGTTATGACCTGTTCGCTTCGTGCGATCACGTTGCCTTTCCAGGTTACCTGCGGGTCTTCGCCATTGTCTGTCTGCCGCAGTAAAAGCACCTTCAGAAGGACAGGGACGCCGTTTCCAGCCTGTTTTGACCGACTGTCGGCAACATTGATCTGCATGCGGTCATTGCTTTCACTGACCCATTGCAGCCTTGATTGAAATACGTTGTCCATCTCAGTCAGGAGCTTCTGTTTTTCGTGCCTTTCCTTTTGATGTATGGTTATGGTCCCTGCGGGGTCTGCCCGAAGTCCGTTTTCAGCGAAGGGCCATGCAAGAAAGAAGCCTGCAACCGCAATCGCGGTCACTGCCGCAGTTGCCAAACCGACCGCGTATGGGTTCGGTCGGGGTTCTCCGCCTGACAACTCGCGCGAAGGCACCGGAGATGGCTCCTTCCTGACGCGGGATGTTATGCGTTGCACCAGCTCGGACGTATCTTTACGGCGCTCCTCGCGTCTGGCAGCCCAATCTTTCAGTATTTTGTCGATGTTATGCTTTTTCATGATTAGTTTCATCCTTTCATTAATATTAGACGCATAACTTTGCAATTTCTTTGGTTACTAATGTTTCGGCATTAACCAAGTACCGAAACGTTAGTCTTTTTTAAAAGTATTCAGCCAAAGCTTTTCTCAGCTTTCGGCGGGCGGCGTGAATACGCCAATAGACAGTTGCCTGCGAACATTCTTCCAGTCTGGCAACGTCGGCAATACTCATGCCTTCAAGGACATGACACACAATGGCAGTCCTGAGTTTGGATGACAACGTATCGAGCGCATCTTGGATGCCATCGTCAAGCTCATGGTTTGCGGCTTGAGCATCGGGAGCTGTGTGGCGGGCAGTCGCATACGGCGGCGGGGCTTCTACGGCATCAACGGGGTTGCGTACACTTCGACGCTGATGATCGCGAACAGTATTCATTGCTATACGGTGGAGCCAAGTAGAAAACGACGAACGATGCCGAAAACTGCCGAGTTTGCGGTAGGCGCGTACGAACGTCTCCTGCACTAAATCGTCAGCTTCCGAATAGTTGCTTGTCATGAAGAAAACTCTTGAGCGGATTTTCGAAACATGGCGCTCTACGAGGATATCGAAATACGCCGAATTACCCGTTTCGAGGGTTAAACGCACAAGGTCTTTATCGCTTGTGTCAGCATTACTGCCCATAAAAAGTCCTTCTTGTCAGCCGAATACTGTGGGTTATATATCGTCGATTTATTACACATAATATGCAACATCTTTTATAATTAGACGTATCAGCGACAAAAATCTTTGTTTTTTTCTCTGCGTTCTTAGGTCGTACATTACAATATCCGGGCTAACGGCATTGACCAGTTCGTTGTCGTAATCGGGATACAATTAGACTTGGCTATGATTAAGATCTTGATTATGATCTGGATAACGACCAAGATTCCGATGCTTATTAAGAGTAAGTTCGGGATTACGATTTTCATGCCGGGCTTGTATGAAACACCGGTTGTTGGCGGTCACGACTCACAACTCACGACTAAGTTTCTCCCCAGGGTATCCGGGGCGCTGCGCGCCGGGGGCGGAGCTTGTATGAAACACAGGTTGTTTGTTGCTAGTTGTTTTCCGGAATTTTTTTGCTGTTGCAAGACATCGCAGCGCACATGCTTTCTGATTATCTCCAGTTGCGGACAAATCAATCAGCCTAGCGGTATAATCCGAGCGGTTTGCTGTCAAAGAATGTATCGAGTTTTTCGCGGGCGGTTTCCGCTTTTCCGAGGTTGAGAAGGACTTCCGCCTTCAGGAAACGCGCGGCTTCCG